>NZ_JBHVST010000112.1:0-34469 GCF_042885015.1 Streptomyces sp. NPDC058086
CCTCCGTGCGGTGCAGTCCTAGACAGCTCCACCACACCGGAGGTCTTCGCCATGATCAAGACCCGTTCGTGTCAACAACGCTCGTGATCAATACATCTAGGGCCTGTCCGGCGGATCATGCAGGTCACCGTGGGCTGTAAGGTCACGGGCGGCGCAACCTGCACGGGCAAGCGCCAGATGAGGGCTGTTGGTCGTGTGGCCGGACTCATGGGCCGTGGTTGATCGATGAGCACGGCGGTCACAAGATCCGTCGGACAGTCCCTAGGTCGGTAGCCGCCACGGCGATCAGGAGGTTGGCTGGGCCGGTGGTGGCTGCGGCGAACCGCACCTGAGGGTGGCGGTTGACGGGCGGGCCGGTCTCGTCCAGTCGGCCGGGACTCACGTTCATCCACGACAGCACCTCGGCGTGCACGCCGAGCAGCACCAGGCCCATCTCGGTGGCCAGTCGCAGGACCCGGCCGCATGCCAAGGTGTTCAGGAGGCGACGGACCGTGAGCGAGGGCCCGCCCGCCCGGCAGGCCAGTTCGGTGTACGTGGGCCGGCCGTTCTCGGCGAGCGCCCTGGTCAGGATGTGCGCGTGGGTGGCGCCGGGGTCAGCGCCTCCCTACGGCCACTGTCGTACGCATCCACGCCCCGCCTCGCCCTCCGGATTCAGCAATCTCCTCATCACTCTTGCATGCAGAACCGACGTTCTATACCTTGAGATCAGACCGCGAGAACGAACGTTCTCCAGTGGGGCTCACGACGCCAACGCCGGTGACCGCGGAGACTGCCGGTTCCATCGCCTCGGCTCTGACGCCCACCCAGCCCAGGGCCGTTGGCAAAGAAGCCGCCGGCCGTAAGCCTCCCTCAACTCGGGGCACGGAAAGTTCAATGGTGCGTTCCATGACCCTCTCGCAAACCGCAACGCAACTCCCGCGGACGGCCCCGTGCGCGTCCAACGAGCAGCCCCGGACCGCCCGTGCGACGTCTGTGTCGCCTTCCGTTCATACGGACGTGGACCGGCACGGCGTGATCGCCCTTCCCGCCGAAGAACGCTGGGTGTGCACAGTCCGCCACTTTGCGACGGCTCTTTTGGTCCGATGGGGCGTCGCCCCAGAGGATCAGGACTCCGTCCTGCTGATCGTCGGTGAACTTGCGGGGAACGCAGCCCTGCACGGACGGGCCGACATGACCGTGAGCCTCACATTCGAAGGCCGGACCGTGTGCGTCGAGGTTGCAGACTCCGGCGCCTCGGCGTGCTCGCCCGACCCTCGCTGCGCCGATCCGTGCGATGAGCGCGGCCGCGGCGTGGGCATCATCGAACTCCTGGCGGACTGGACCGAAACGCTTGCGGAGCGGGATCGCCGATGGGATCGCGCCGGTCTTCGAGTAACCACCGCACCGGCCGAGTCGTCCCAGGCCTTGTGCTCGCCTCAGCAAGGCAGTGGGCAGAGCGGGCAGCACGCCCGGCCCTGATCTGGGCACCTGCGCACAGGGCGACAAGCCGGCCCACGCTCGGGAATGTACCTTGCAGCTTGGTGCGCTATATCGTGGGAGAACGGTGGTTTTCGAAATGAGGTGGTCGAGGTGGAACTCGAAACGACTGAGCAGCAGGTCCTCGACGCTGCCGAGGAACTGTTCTACGGCCAAGGCATCCAGTCGGTGGGAATGGACGCGATTCGCGCCGCCTCCGCAGTGCCTCTCAAGCGCCTTTACCAGGCCTTCCCCTCCAAGAATTCCCTGGTCGAGGCGTACCTGAGGCGGCGGGACGCGAGGTGGCTCCGCGATCTTGCCCAGCACGTGGATACCTACGAGTCACCGACGCAACGGATTCTGGCGGTCTTCGACTGGCTGTTTCTCTGGTTCAACGAGCCAGGATTCCGCGGCTGCGGCTTCATCAACTCCTTCGGGGAACTGGGAGCGACCTCCCAGACTGTGGCCGATATTGCGAGAGCCCACAAGAATGCCTTCCGGCGATATCTTGGCGATCTTGTAGCCGCCGCGGAGGCGCCCACGTGGCTGACCGACCACCTCGTCCTGCTCGCCGAGGGCGCGATGACCACAGCGGCCATCTCCGGATCCCCTGAGCCCGCCCGTCACGCCAAGGACGCCGCACGCATCTTGCTGCGGACCGCTCGCACAGGGATCGATGTCACCGTCTGAGGACGCAACTGCCTTCACACACAGCCTGCCTTCGCGTTCCCCAAGGGGTGCTCCCCGGGGGCATGACGCACCTGAGACCGATCCTTCGGAGTCGACACCCTGCCGATGGATCTTGAAGGTCCGGGGAGGGGTGCCCACGTGGGACTCCGATCTCCGTACCCGGAGGAGGCCAGGAATGATGCCGCCGCCTCGTACCGGGCGGCCGGCGACACGTGCGCGCACGCGGCGGATCTTGGGACCACCGGGGACACGCTGCGCA
Source organism: Streptomyces sp. NPDC058086 (assembly GCF_042885015.1). NCBI lineage: Bacteria > Bacillati > Actinomycetota > Actinomycetes > Kitasatosporales > Streptomycetaceae > Streptomyces > Streptomyces sp. NPDC058086. The sequence continues at coordinate 2,405 of NZ_JBHVST010000112.1, forward strand.
CATGGATGGGCAAGGAGATCTCCGGTCCAGACGGTGCCCGAGCAGCCTGTCGGACGGCGATGGCGGCGTGAGCCTGGCCGCCCCGGTCGAGCCGGAGAACACCTGGGCCGCCCAGAAGGTCCGGATCGGCCGCGTCGCCAAGGCCACGCAGGCCGAACTCGTCGAACGCCGGCGCACCCGGATCGCAGCGGTCGACACCTTCACGAGCGACACCGCGGGCTCGGTCGTCGCCTCCATCTCGGCAGACGCCACCACCAACGTCCCGTAACCCACGGCCACCCCCGCCGGGTGGCGGGGGCCAGGCAACTGGCCGCTCATCAGCGGGAGATCGGCGTGCGATGGCGCGCCTGCCCGGCGCCCGTCAGGCGCAGCTCGCCCTGGCCCACCCGCAATGTGGCGACACATACGCCCGGCTCGCTGCGCGCCTCGACATTGCGACCGTCCACCGCTACATACATGAGGCCATGGAAGTGGTGGCCGCCCTGAAGGGCTGGCGCCTGCTCCGGAAGCTCCGCCGCAGCACCAAAAGGCCGTCGTCGTCCTTGATGTCGCAGAGTTCGCCCGGCGATCTGTGCCGCAGGTGTGGCCCTTCGCCCACGGAACCGCCGTAGATCCAGTGTTGGACCTGGACATACGGCGCGGCACCGGGCAGTCAGAGGCCGAGGTCGCTCAGGCCGGGATGGTCGTCGGGGCGGCGCCCGAGGGGCCAGTGATACTTGCGCTCCGACTCCTTGATGGGGACGTCGTTGATGCAGGCATAGCGTCGCCGCATCAGGCCGTTGTCGTCGAACTCCCAGTTCTCGTTGCCGTAGGAGCGGAACCAGTTGCCCGAGTCGTCACGCCATTCGTAGGCGAAGCGCACGGCAATGCGGTTGCCGTCGTAGGCCCACAGCTCCTTGATGAGCCGGTACTCCACCTCCCGGTCCCACTTGCGGGTGAGGAGGGCGATGATCTCGTCGCGTCCGGTGGCGAACTCCGCGCGGTTCCTCCAACGCGAGTCCACGGTGTATGCCAGGGCGACCTTTTCCGGGTCGCGGGAGTTCCAGCCGTCTTCTGCCAGGCGGACCTTCTCGATGGCGGTCTCCTGGTTGAACGGCGGGAATGGCGGGCGTGGATTGTCGGTCATGTTGTTTCCTTGGGTTTGTGCCGTATCGCCACAGGCGGGTGTGTGGGCCGTTGACGCGTACCGCAGAGAACGTTCGTTCTCATTTACATGGAACTATACGAGAACGCTCGTTCTCGCGCAAGGGGATCGCTCTCGGCGCGGATGAAGCCGGGCGGTCCGCCGCGGTCCGCACCGACGGACGATACGTATACGTCCGCAGCCTCTCCACCAGGTCCTGGAGGAACGCATCCACCCCCGAGGCCGCCACCGGATCAGCTCGGGTTCGGGCTGCTCGCGCTTCCCGTCGTGGTCTCCGGCCCTGAGGTGAGACCAGCCGAGAACAGCTGGTGCCGCGGTGACCCGGGCGCGATGCGAGGACATGCCAGTCCCTAACTGGGGAGATGTGCCTGTCCGGACTGTCAGCGGAAGGCCGCGTGCCCCGTCAGTGCCTGACCGAGCGCGAGTGTGTGCATTTCGGTGGTGCCTTCGTAGGTGAGGACGGACTCCAGGTTGTTCATGTGCCGGATCACCGGGTACTCCAGCGAGATGCCGTTGGCGCCGAGAATCGTGCGGGCGGTGCGGCAGATCTCGATGGCCTCGCGCACATTGTTGAGCTTGCCGAAGCTGATCTGCGCAGGCTGGATTCCCGGCCCGTCCTTGAGATGCGCCAGGTGCAGGGAGGTGAGCGTGGCCTTGTGCAGTTCCAGGGCCATGTCGACGAGCTTCTGCTGCGTGAGCTGGAAGGCGGCGAGCGGCTTTCCGAACTGCTCGCGCTGAGCCGCGTATCGAGCGGCCGCCTGCCAGGCCGAGCGTGCCGCACCCGTGACGCCCCACACGATCCCATAGCGTGCCTCGTTCAGACAGGTCAGCGGCGCGGACACGCCACGCGCGCCGGGCAGCAGCGCGCTCGCGGGCAGCCGCACGCCGTCCAGGACCAGTTCGCTCGTGATACTCGCCCGCAGCGACATCTTGTGTTTGATCTCGGGCGCGGAGAAGCCCGGCGTCGCGGTGGGGACGACAAAACCGCGGATGGCGTCGTCGGTGCGCGCCCATACGACCGCGACCTCGGCCACCGAACCGTTGGTGATCCACATCTTGCGGCCGTCGAGGATCCAGTCGTCGCCGTTGCGGCGGGCCCGGGTCCGCAGGGACGACGGGTCCGAGCCGTGGTCGGGCTCGGTCAGGCCGAAGCAGCCGATGGCCTCGCCCGCCGCCATCCGCGGCAGCCACTCCCGCTTCTGTTCCTCGCTCCCGAACCGGTGGAGGGCGAACATCGCGAGGGACCCCTGTACGGAGACGAACGACCGCAGCCCCGAGTCACAGGCCTCCAGTTCGCGGCAGGCGATGCCATACGCGAGGGCGGACATACCCGCGCAGCCGTACCCCTCCAGATGCATGCCGAGCAGGCCGAGTCTGCCGAAACTGCGGGCTATTTCCGGCAGGTCGGGCAGCTCGCCGCGCTCGAACCAGTCGGCGATGTGCGGCTCGATCCGATCGGCGCAGTACTGACGGACCGTGTCGCGTACGTCCCGCTCATCGTCGCCCAGGAGGGGTTCCAGACCGAGCGGATCGGCGGGGTCGAGCAAGGGGAAGGGCATGTTCAGTTTCCCTGGGTCTGGTGCGGAGTGCGGTCGAGCAGTCGGGCGATCTCCGCCTCGCCGTAGCCGAGTTCGGCCAGTACGTCCTGGCTGTGCTGTCCCAGCGTGGGCGGCGCGGACCGCACGGGCGGGCGCTCGCCGCGGAAGCTCACCGGGAAGGCGACCTGCTGGAGCATGCCGACGACAGGATGGTCTGCCTTCTGGACGATGCCGAGCGCCTCGGTCTGCGGGCAGTCGTAGACCTCGTCGAGGGTGCGGATGGGGGTGACGGGCACGCCGGCGTCCTTCAGCAGGCCACACCAGTGGGCCACCGTAGCGCCGGTCAGGACCGCACTCAGCTCGGTGTTGAAGGCGCGGCGGTTGTCGACGCGGGCGCGGTTGCTGGCGAACCGCGGGTCGTCGGCCCACTCGGGGTGGCCGAGGACCGCGGACAGCCTGCGGAACTGGGCGTCGTTGCCGACGGCGATCACGAAGTGCCCGTCGGAGGCCGGATACGCCTGGTACGGCACGAGGCTCGGGTGCCCGGAGCCGAGGCGGGCGGGCCGCTCGCCGGTGGCGAAGTATCCGGTGGCCCAGTTGACGTGCAGGGCGAGCAGCGACTCGTACAGCGAGGTCGTGACGTACTGCCCGCGTCCGGTCCGCTCGCGCTCCACGAGCGCCGAGGTGACGCCGATGATCCCGAAGAGCGCGGCGCCGAGGTCGCCCATCGCGTATCCCGCGCGCACGGGCGGCCCGTCGGGCTCGCCGGTCAGGGACATCAGGCCGGCGGAGGCCTGCGCCACCATGTCGTAGCCGGGTTCGTCGCGCAGCGGACCACTCTCGCCGAAGGCGGAGATGTGCAGCACGACCAGGCGTGGGTAGCGCTCGCTGAGCCCGCGGTAGTCGAAGCTGCGGGCCAGCGAGCTGCCGGGGCGGAAGTTCTCGACGACGACGTCCGCGGTGGCAATCAGCCGATGCACGGCCTCCTGGCCTTCGGGGGACTTGAGGTCGAGAGTGAGGGAGCGCTTGCTGCGGTTGGCGGCCAGGAAGTATGTGGCGTCAGGGCCCTGGAACGGTGGGCCCCAGTTACGCGTCGGGTCGCCGCCCTCGGGGTGTTCGACCTTGATGACGTCGGCGCCGAGATCGGCGAGGGACATCGTGACGTACGGTCCGGCGAGAATCTTCGACAGATCGACGACACGCATTCCGGACAGGGGCTCAGACATCTGCGACCTCCTTGGCGTCGGTCAGCGGCACCTCTCCGCCGTCGGCCACCTCGGCGAGGCGGTCGAGGGCGGGACGGGGCAGCGCGCCCGGGTCGATGAGGAGCGCTCGGTAGGTGTGGGCGACGAGCAGCTTGCGGGCATTGCCGGTGGCCCACCACTCGTAGTCGCCCTGTTCCAGGAGCAGCGTCGCCATGACCGCGCGGCCGAGCTCGTCCGCGTACCGTCCGATGCGCATCTCCTGTTCGTCCTCGGGGAGTTCGAGGATCTCGTCGCCCTTGGTGCGCAGCGAATGCCACAGGTCGCCGAGCCGGGGGCCGTAGGTGTCGGCGAGGGCGTGGTGGGCGTCCGCCTGTCGCATGCAGCGCAGAACGTCGAGCGCGATGACGTTCGAAGAGCCCTCCCAGATCGAGCCGAGGTGGGCGTCGCGCAACAGCCTGGGGTCGACCCAGTCCTCGATATAGCCGTTGCCGCCACGGACCTCCATCGTCTCGCCGGTGACGGAGCGGGCACGCTTGCACAGGGTGAACTTGGCGAGCGGAGCGAGGACCCGCACCAACTCGCGGGCCGCGCCGTCGCCCGCGTCCGCGGCATCGAGGCGGGCGGCGGCTTCGAGTACGAGGCCAAGGGCGGCCTCGGCGTCGAGCAGCAGGGGCAGCAGGGTGGCCCGCATCAGCGGCTGTTCGAACAGCGGCCTGCCGAAGACCTCGCGCCGACGGGTGTGGTTCACGGCTTCGCGTACCGCGCGGCGCATGAGCGCGGTGGCCCGCATCGCGTTGGACAGCCGGGAGACATTGAGCATCTCGGCCATCTGCGCGAAGCCGTGGGTGAGTTCACCGACGGGAGTCGCGTACGCGTCTTCCAGTGTGACTTCGCCGCTCGGAATGGACCGCGAGCCGAGTTTGTCCTTGAGCCGGTCGATGCGGATCGCATTGCGGCAGCCGTCCGGGCGCAGCCGCGGTACCAGGAACATCCCCAGTCCCCGGGTGCCCTCGCCCTGTCCCGGCACGCGCGCCAGCGTGAGGATGACGTCCGCACCCGGGTTGGACGCGAACCACTTGCGGCCGCTCAGCGTCCAGTGCGTGCCACGGTCGGTGGCGACGGTCGACGTCAGGCCGACATCCGTGCCGCCCTGCTGTTCGGTCATGAACATCGCCCCGGTGGCGCGCCGTTCGGGGTCGGTGGACGTGAGCGCCGTGATCTCAGCGGCGTGCCGCTCGGGGTCGAAGAGAAGCAGCACGCGGGCGGCCGAGTCGGTCATCGACAGCGGGCAGGCCATGCCGAACTCGGACTGGACATAGAGGTACGACAGTGCGTACTTCACGGTGTGCGGGGTCTTGGTGGGCCAGCCGTGGACGCCGGGGCGGTGAGACATGGCGGCGAGACCGAAGCGTTCGTAGGCGATCTCGGCCAGCCGGTCGTGCGCCGGGTGGAAGTCGATCGCGTCGATGCGCTCGCCGTCCGGGGCGTACGGGCGCAGGCGCGGCGGGTTGGCGTCGGCGAGCCTGGCCTGCCGGTCGATCTCGCCGGCCGCGAGCGCACCGAGTTCGACGAGGAGCGGTTCGATGCGTGCACGGTCGTCGGGGGCGAGGACCCGGTCCAGAAGCAGACGCAGGGCCGGGTCCTGTTCGGCGTAGTTCATCGGGGTGGTTCTCCTGGAGGGAAGGGCCTGCTCAGGCGAGGGATGCGGCGGGCTCCGGGGAGAGGGCGAGGGCCGTCTGACCGGTGCGGGCGAGCAGCGGCAGTACACCCGCGAGTGTGATCACGACGTATCCGAGGCCGAGAGCGACGACGGACCAGATGGAGCCGGTGGAGGTGAGTAGGTACTGGGAGACAATCGGGGCCGTCCCGGCGAACAGGGCCGTGCACACCTGGTACGAGAGGGACATGCCCGTGTAGCGGATCTCGACGGGGTAGACGCGGGCGAGGATTCCCGCAAGAGCCGCGTAGTACATGGCGTGCGGGAAGGTGGCGAGTCCCATGCCGAGGACGGCGAGCCAGAAGTTCCCGGTACCGACGAGCATGAACATCAGCGGCAGCAGCACGAATTCGGGCAGCAGCATCCACAGCACGGCCTTGCGCACCGGCCACCTTTCGGCGATGACCGCGCCGAAGGGCTGCACCAGCACCTGAACGACGAGGGCCAGCGAGATGACGGTCAGGAAGGTGGACTTGTCGAAGCCCAGATCGGCGGTCGCCCAGGACAGCGCGAACGTCGTCTTGACGTAGGTGATCGCGACACCGGCCGTGCCCGCGAGCACACCGAGCACGACGAGCAGCGGGTAGGTGGTGAGCACGTCCTTGATGGGGAGCTTGGAGGTCTGCTTCCGTTCCAGGGCGGCGGCCATCTCAGGGGTCTCGGTGAGCCGCAGCCGGAGGAACAGGCCGACGGCGACGAGAACGGCGGAGGCAAGGAAGGGGACGCGCCAGCCCCAGGACTCGAAGGCGGCGTCGGGGAGCTGGGCGATGCCGAGGAAGGCGAGCGTGGCGAGGAGGTTACCGACGGGGGATCCCTGCTGGGCGAAGGCGCCGTAGAGCAACTTCCGCTTGGGCGGGGCGAATTCGGTGGCGATGAGCACGGCGCCGCCCCACTCGCCGCCCATGGCGATGCCCTGGATCAGCCGGAGCAGCACCAGCAGGATCGGGGCGGCGGCGCCGATCTGCGCGTATCCGGGGAGCAGGCCGACGCAGAAGGTGGCGCCGCCCATCATGGTCAGGGTGACGACGAGGGCCGTCTTACGACCGCGGCGGTCGCCGAAATGCCCGAAGATCAGGCCGCCGAGGGGGCGGGCGAGGAAGCCGATCCAGAACGTGGCGAAGGCGGCGAGGGTGCCCACGGCGGGCGAGGCGTCGGTGAAGAAGACCTTGCCGAGGACCAGCGCGGCGGCCGACCCGTAGATGTAGAAGTCGAACCATTCGATGGTGGTGCCGATGAAGGCGCTGATCCCGGCGCGACGCGCTTCACGCGTTGAGGGTTGAGCGGCGGGGGGTCTGGGGGCGGGGGTGTCTTGCTGCATGACGAGCGTCCTCTCGTAGCGGCAGATCCCGCGAAGGCGACGGGGCCGAGCGGCCGTCCCCAGTCCTGGGCGGGATTCAGGCCACTGTGCACCCCCGGATTAGGACATGTCCAAGACCAAAAGAGCTCTCCGCCGAGACGTCATCCGTCATAATCATGCGGAGTGGGAAGCACTCGCTCGGCGACGCGCAGCACTGCCTTGAGCGCCGCCGATGGATTGCCTGTCCGCCACCCGAGGGCGATCGGCAGCACCGGCACGTCGTCTCCGGCCAGCGGCCGGAACACCACATGCTCCAGGCGGATGGCACGCGCCGACTCGACCACGACGGCGAGGCCCACCCCGGCACCCACCAGGGCGAGCAGGTTGTACGAGTCGGGGGCCTCCTGGACGATCCGCGGTGCGAACCCGGCCTCGTGACAGGCCTGCACCATGGCTTCGCGCACCGCGGACCCGCGCGAAACGGGGAAGGTCACAAAGGGCTCGTGCGCCAGGTCGGCGAACGCGACCTCCGCTCGCTGCGCGAGCGGATGGCTGTCCGGCAGGGCGAGCGCCAGCCGCTCCATCTGTACCACTCGGGTGCTGATCCCGCGCCGCACCGGCAGGGCCACGAAGCCTACGTCCAGCGAGCCGTCCGCGATCCGGCCGAGGGCCTCACCGGTGTACGTCTGACCCTCGAGGACCAGCTCGATGCCGGGCAGTTCGGAGGTGACGGTCCGGGTGAGCAGGGGCAGCGCCGAATAGCTGCTGGCGCCCGCGAAGCCGATCGTCACTCGGCCGACCTCGCCCAGATGGGCGGCCTGCACGGTGCGGCGCACCGCGGACGCCTCGGCCAGCAGGTGCCTGGCGGGCTCGAGCAGCGCCTGCCCGGCGGCGGTGAGCCGCACGGAACGGGTGGTGCGGTCGAAGAGCTTGACCCCGAGGTCTCGTTCGAGCAGCCGGATCTGCTGGCTGAGCGGCGGCTGGGCGATGTGCAGCCGCTCGGCGGCCCGCCCGAAGTGCAGTTCCTCGGCGACGGCGACGAATCCGGAAAGGTGACGTAGCTCCACCCCACAGACAATGCCAGGGATTGGGCGGCTCAGACCTCGGCAACCCCATAATCGGGTCCGCGACGACATTGAGCTGGACCCGCCGCGGTGCCGAGTCGCTGTTCCAGGTTCTGACCGAGCGGGAGGAGGAGCACAGCGTCGCCATCGCCTCGAGCGAATCATTCAGGAAAGCGCACATGTTCCGGTGAACTCGTGGGAGGTTCTGCCGAAACATCATGGGCTCGATAGCGGCGGCCGACGCCGCCTTCTGCCGGGTGGAGAGGTTCGGCGGCGGTTCGAGGTGTCTCCGCCAACGGGCTGACGCCACCGCGCCGGCAACAGGTGAAGCACTTTGACCACGGTGTCCCCAAGATGGCCGGCTTCGGAGAGGAACACTGCCGCGAGCGCGAAGCAGTGCTGCCGGTCGATGATGCCGGCCGGGGCCCCGCGGCGCTCTGTTTGAACGCCCGCGATGCCACCCGGGTCAGAGCGGCGACATCGAACGGCCGTGGGCGGAGGCCGTCTTGGGCAAGTCAGCGACTGCTCGCGGTGATGCGGCAGGACGCACGACGGGGGTGGTGTCGACCTCAAACAGGTCGCTGAGCCTGGACGCCGGGTACGACTGCAGCATGGTCCACCTCGACCTGGACACCAGGGGGGTTCATCGGCCTGGTCGCCGAGCGCGGCGCCAAGACCCCGATCCAGGCAGGCGGACGCTGGGTCGTGCAGCGCACGAATTCCTGGATGAGCAGCTTCGGCAAGCTCCGCCGCTGTACCGAACGACGAAGGGCGCCAGTCGAGTTCTTCATCGCCATGGGCGGTGCGGCGATGCGGCGATGCGGCGATGCGGCGATGCGGCGATGCCATCGTCACCGTCCGATATCTGATCGGACGCGCGTGGATCGTCCATCGCTGGACCACCCGCCCTCGAAGCCCCCGCATCCGATGACCACCAGCGGAAACGGCTGGCCCGAGGCGCTGGCGACTGACAGACTCGCTCCGTGCGGATGATCATCGAGGACATGGCCAACCGCCTGGCCGAGGTGCCAGGCGTAGTCGGAGTAATGCTCGGCGGCAGCCGGGCACGCGGCGAGCACCGGCCGGAATCAGACTGGGATCTCGGCGTCTACTACAGTGGCGGGCTCGATCTCGCCGCGTTGCGCGCATTGGCCGGACCCGATGTGGAGGTGGCCGGCCCGGGCAGTTGGGGGCCTTGGGTGAACGGTGGTGCGTGGCTTCAGGCCGACGGCGTGGCGGTGGACTGGATCCTGCGGGACCTGGACCGGGTCGAGCAGGTGTGGGCAGACTGCTGCGAGGGCCGGTATGAGGTAGGCGTACAGGCAGGTCATCCGCTCGGGTTCTGGTCACCGTGCTATGCGGGCGAAGTAGCGCTCGGTCAGGTACTGGCTGACCCGAGCGGCGAACTGGCGGACCTTCGGCGCCGGACCACGACCTACCCTGAGCCGCTGCGCGTGGCGTTGACGGCGGGAGCCTGGGAGGCGGAGTTCCTGGTCAACGCCTCAGCGAAGGGCGCGGCCCGGGCAGACACGCTCTACGTCTCGCTCTGCCTGTCCCGGGCCGTGGGCGTGCTGGTGCAAGCATTGTTCGCAGACGATCGGCGTTGGTGCCTCAATGAGAAGGGCGCGCTGGCTGTCGCCGAGACACTGCCGGGTGCCCCGACCGGCTTCGGCTCGCGAGTCCGCGGCTTGCTGGGAGCACCCGGCGAGACTGCAGAGTCGCTGGCAACAACGGTGACCGAGGCGCGGGCGCTCGTCGAGGAGGCCCTCACCGCGCTGAAGAGCCACACAGAGTAGAGCAACAGGACGTGCCCTATGCCCGGGGCTCCCGTAGGCCGCAGAAGCAACCCGGAATGCGCAAAGACCTACCGGCAGATGCCCTTGCCCAGGCTGTGAGAAGGGAGCTCACGAGAGCAGTGCCGGCGGTGAGCATCACGAACAGCCACGGGCTGTCGGTCACCACGGTTCTGTCTAGTCCCCCCACCTTTGTCACCTCGGTTGTGCTCCCCGTTGTATGACCTTCCGCAGGGAAGATCCTGATCGAGCCGTGAGGTGGTAGTTGTGCTGGTCGGGGGTGGGGCAGAGGCGTTCGTGCTCCTGGTATGGATGAGCACGCAATTCGGCTCTGTCGGGGATCTCGGGACGTCGGCGGGATCATGGGCTGTGGAGGTTGCGTCTGCGGAGGAGGTCAAGGTTGACCCGGCCGAAGCCCATGTGCTCGTGCAGCTTGGCTCTGGTCAACTGCCCTCGACCTGGAAAGAGCTCCAGTGCGTGGACAAGTCGGCGGTGACCGCGTCCTGTTGTGGGCGTGACAGTTGCTTTGCTGACAGTGGCCAGACCAGCGGTTCACTCGGCTCGACGGAGCGTAGAGCCGCTGCCAGTGCCTGTTCATCGCCGATGTCGAGAGCCGTGTTGGTCAGCTTGATGACGTGTTAGTCGCCGTGCGCCAGGGCCCGTTCGAAGACCTCTTCGGAGGTGAAGGTGCCTGGTGGGGTGTACGCGATCGGGGCGTGGGGTGCGTACATCGTGGTCACCGCCGCAGATGCGGTCCAGGCAGCCCGCAGACTCGGTACCCACAAGGCATGCGGGAGCGCGGGCAGGGTGCGCAGGACGGCGTTGGGGGCTGTGGCGGCGCTGTCGGCGCCGGGCAGCGGGGCGCGGTCCGTAGCGAGGCGGTAGCGGGCGGCCCAATAGCCGAGGCCGTGGGCGAGCTCGGCCAGACGGGGCTCAGTGCCCTGGTCGGCCAGAAGAGTCCGCACGGCGTGGCCCACCCGGATCACCGGGTGCGTCGAGCCGCCGTACATGCCGGGCAGGAGACGGGGCCACCACTCGGTAAGCACATCGCGCCAGGGGCGCTCGGCGATCTCGTGGCCGAAGTAGTCGATCCAGTCGGCAACGCGGCGCGCATCGCCAAGACCTAAGCGCCAGTTGGCGTTGGTGACCGGCTCGATGCCGGACGGGAACTCCTCAAGTTTGCGTGCGTACAGGTCGAGCCATCGGTGCACCGAGCCGGCCTGTCCATGCGCGGCGAGGGCCTCAACAGCCATCGGCGCGTGGCTGGTGAGCCGCCCAAGTCGCTCGGGCCCTGAACTGTGCGGTCGCTGGAGCGCCTCGTCGAGAATGCCCGTCGTAACCATGGTGAGGACCGTAGGCGAGGCGCCACGGCGGCGTAACAGGCTGAAGGCCTAGGCCGTGTCTTCAAAAGAAGAGTGGTGGATCATGGTCGGGTGATATGTCGCCATGAACTGTCCGATGCCGAGTGGGAGTTCGTCGGACCGCCGCTGCCGGTGTCACTGCGGGGCCGGAAGCGGCTGGACGACCGCAGGGTGCTCAACGGGATCGTGTGGAAGTTCCGCACCGGGACGGCCTGGCGGGACGCTCCGGAGCGGTACGGCCCGTGGGCCACGCTGCACACCCGCTTTCGCCGATGGGCGCTGGACGGCACCTTCGAGCGCATGCTCCGGGCCGCCCGGGCGCACGCCGACGCGGCTGGGGACATCATCTCCATCGGCGTCTCCGCTGCCAACACTCATGACAGGCAGGGCCTGGAGCCCCTGGTGCGGGGCATCCCGCCCATCCGCTCCCACCGCGGGTCCCGTCGACGACGGCCCGCCAAGCTCCATGCCGACAAGGGCTACGACTACGACCACTTGCGCCGATGGCTCCGGTTCCCGAACATCACCCCGCGCATCGCCCGCAAGGGCACCGAGTCCTCTCAGCGGCTGGGCCGCCACCGTTGGACCGTGGAGCGGACGGTGGCGTGGCTGGCCGGGAGCCGCTGCCTGCACCGTCGCTACGAGCGCAAAGCGGAACATTACCTGACCTTCGTCGGGATCGCCGCAGCGCTCATTTGCTTCAGGCGCCTCTCACGGCAGGCGCGAGGCAGCGGGCTGGCGCTACGGGACGTTCCAGGCGGCGATGAACGGCTGCTCGCCCTCGGTGGCCAGGAAGCTGAGCGTGCCTGGATGAGGATGGCCGAGCAGGCGGCTGGCGGACGCGTCGAGGCCGAGCCAGCGCACGGTGAGCACGCGCGCCAGATGACCGTGCGCGACGACGGCGACATCGCCGTCGCCCAGCAGCGGCCGGATCCGGTCCAGCACCGCGTCCGTACGCGCGGCGACCTGCTGGATCTGCTCGCCAGGATGGTCGGCATCGCCGGGAATGACGCCGTCCCGCCACAAGTCCCAACCCGGCCGCATCTCCCGGATCTGCGCCGCGGTCAGGCCCTCATAGCCACCGTAGTCCCACTCCATCAGGTCGGGATCGGGCCTGACGCCAGTCAGGCCCGCCAGCTCGGCCGTCCGCACAGCGCGGCTCAGCGGGCTGCTGAACACGGCAACCAGACGGCGTCGGGCCAGCCTCGGAGCGAGCGCCTTCGCCGTGACCTCCCCCGCGTCAGTCAGTGGAACGTCGGTACGGCCGGCGTGCTGGCCCGACAGGCTCCATTCGGTCTGACCGTGCCTGATCAATATCAGTTCGCCCATGGTCGCGCACGATATCTGACCATGAGGCACGGCCGAACGCTCCTCAAGAGGGGTAACCCGCTGCGGCCGTTCCGGCTCGTGTACGCCGATGGCACCGAGGTGTCGGCAGTCCGTGAGTTTCTGCACCACATGCTTGCCGACGACGCGAGTCCGGCATCGCTCCGCTCCTACGCCTACGAGCTGTTGACGTGCGTCCGGTTCTTACACGCGGTGGAGGTTCCCTGGTATCTCGCGAGCCGGGTCGAGGCCCGTGACTTCGCACCGTGGCTGAAGACCGCGAAGAAGCCGCCGCGGCAGCGCCGTCCCGACGCACCGACACCAGGGTCGGTAAACCCGATCACGGGGAAGGCCGCACCCGGCGAGAACCGTGCCGCTCGGACAAGAAGGCACGCTCGCGCGGTGGTCCGGTCGTTCTACGAGTACCACCGCGAGACGCACGGCCGACGCGAGCAGGAGCCGGCGCGGCTTCCAGCGGGTCATCAGCAGTGGAGAGGGCGGCCACTCGGGTGACGAAGTTGCTCGGCCGGGACACGAGTTGGGGCACGAACACGGAGGGCATGGGCAACGGCCGTACGTGGATGCCCGTCACTCGGCACGGCATCGAGGTCGTCGTTGCAGGAACCACGGCCGAGTTCTTCGTGACCCTGCTCGCCTGGGGCGACGACTAGGCTGTGTTAGGCAACTTCGGCCTCCCGGCGCACCGGAACGGCCCGGGGCACGTAGGTGGGATCGCCGCAGACGCCAATGTGCAGCCTCCGACCCCGTACGTCACGTTTCCAGCGGGCTCCGGCCAACCCCGGCTCGTTACTCCTTACTCCTCACTGCTTACAGAAGGTCACTGCCATGAAGAACGAGCGGGAATTCTTTTCACCGGACGCCATGCAGTGGCGCACCGGGCCGCAGCCGGGGACCGCCGAGAGGATTCTGAGCAGGGACGAGGCTGATCCGGAGGTGCTGACCCGGCTGGTGCGCTGGGAGCCCGGCCTCGACACCTCCCTCTCCGGCGTGATCCGGCACGAGTGGGTCGAGGAGGTCTATCTGCTCGAAGGCGACCTGCACGACCTGACCCTGGATCAGACCTTCTGCGCCGGAGACTTCGCCGCCCGGCCCCCGGGCATGGAACACGGCCCGTACCGCACAACCGGCGGCTGCGTGATGTTGGAGATCCGCTACCGGCCGTAGAGCGTATGCCTAGTTGCGGGTCCTCGGTGGAGGCTACGGAACCAGATGATCGCGCCGAGTAGGTGGAGTCCGGCGAGGTAGTTGGTTGGGAGCCTGTCGTAGCGGGGGGGGGCGAATCCGCGCCACTCCTTGATCTTTTCGATGGTCGTCTGCCGGTCTGGGTTCGCAACCTGTCTTGTCGGTTGGTGCTCCTGCAGCGACCTGACGAGCCGGCGCTCAATACGTGAGGCCGCCGAGCACCTGTGGCTGCACGGAGCGGGGGTGGGATCGCGTAGCAGCGGACCTGACGAGGCGGGCAGGCGCCCTGGAGGGGGCTGAGTTGGGACGCGATGTCCAGCCGAATTCTGATCATCGGCCGCCGCGCCCCCTTGATCCGAGGGCTTGTAAGTCCCCGCGGCCCGGCATCGCCGCGGTCCACAGCCCGGCTGTACGTCATCAGTGGCGGCCTCACGGTCGCCGAGCCGACCTCAGGGCGGGAACGGCAGGAACATGGCTGACCGCAATCCGTCCGTCATCACCCAGCGACAGGCCCCACCAACCGCCGGCCCCTAGGTCCTGGGCCCTTCGCGGCGAACTGCGGTTGCGGCACGCTCGGTCGTCGCACGGCAATCCCCGCCCCCGCGCCCCACGTGCCCCGGACCGAACAACCGTCCAGGTCACACTCGCCACTGTCCGCCGCTCCGGCATCACCGGCCCCCGGCCGGCAGCTCGGCGACACCGACCCCGGATGAGACCCGTACCGGACGCATTCAGCGCCGGCACCTCTGACGTCACACATGAACAGGCAGGACAACAGGCATGACAGCGAACGACTACCTCGACTGCTTCCGACCCGAACTCGTCGTCATCCCGTGCGGCAGCCGCAAACTGGGCCGACGCGCACGAGCGGCAGACCTGTATGTCGGCTCCTATCACCGTGCGTGCCGCAGTACGGGTGATGCGCTTCGGCCCGACCGGCTGCTCATCGTCTCCGCACGCTACGGCCTGCTCGACCTCGACGACGTCATCGACCCGTACGACACACCCCACGGCGCTGCCGACGCCATCACGGCCCAAGCCCTCCTGGAGCAGGCCACGGTGCGCGACATCGTGCTCCTCGACCCCGTTGTGGCCCTCGGCGGCGCGCGCCACGTCGACCTCGTCCGCACCATCTGGCCGCACGCCCGCACGCCACTGGCCGGGACACGCGGCATGGGTGAGCAAATGGCCCGACTCGCCTTGCTGCGCAAGGGACGCGACCAGCGGCTGATGTGACACCGCATGCCGATGCGGGAAGGCGGCCCGGCCCCGGCCTGCAGCTGCGTGGCCGCGCTCGCACGTGCGCAGGGCGGGACAGTGCAGGGCGGGGCAGGCAGCGGCAGCGGCGTGCCGACGGCCGTGGAGCCTCCTACCGGCCCGGCGAGCAGGTCCGCGCCGCGGTGGGCGACGGCCACGACCGCGCCGCGAAACAACGCCCGCACCAGTCCCGAACGGCACCCGACGGGACGGGCGACCTCTCCCACCCCGATGCCCCGATGATCACGCGAAGCCACGGCGGGCCCGCTCCGAACGCGCGAAGCGGGCCCGTCAGTGACAGGAGCCGTTCATCCCTCGTCGTGTGCCAGCGTCAGATCAAAGGCGTCCAGGCCGGCGGCACCAAGGGTGAGGGATGCCGCCCGGGCCGGGTACCCCGCTGCGACGACGGTGTACTGGTCGGCTTCGAGACCGGTGAAGGCGTACGAGCCGTCCGCGCCGGTGAGTGCGATGCCTACGACGTCGCCCGCCGGGTCCAGCAGGGTGACGCGGGCCTCGGAAACCGGGCGCCCGTCCGTGGTGCTGCTGCGGACGGTACCCCTGAGCACGGGCGCCACGCGGCGGGGCGCGTCCGGCTCGGCGGATCGGCGGCGCGCGTGCTGAACGACGGATCGGCGGCGCACGTGCCCGGCGGCGTAGCGCAGGGAGCGGCTCACCACCACCATCCAGGCAATGACCACCAGCACATAGAGCACGACAGCCGCCCATACGAACAGCTGCGAGCCGGTCCGCGCCGCGAGAGCGCTCGTGGCCGTCACAGAGGCGCCCACCGGGAAGATGAAGGACCACCACGTGGGCGCGAAGGGCAGCCCGCCCCGGACCGTCCGTGCGGTCAGCCCCGCGGCGAGCACCAGCCACAACATGGCGAAGCCCCACACCGACACTCCCCCGAGCAACGCGGCGACCGCGGTGCCCCGTGCATAGGGCGCGGGGAATGCGCTCGGCGCCACCGCCGCCAGCGCGCCGAGCGCCGTCACCGACTGGCCCAACGCCCCCAGGCCGATCCACACCGTGGGCACCACTGTTGCGGCAGGTACGTCGTGGTGCACCAGGCGGCCGTAGATCATGGCCAGCACCAGCAGCGCCGCCACGAAGCCGAGACCCAGCATTGCGTAGCAGCCCAGCAGCAGGGCGAGCCGCAGTTGCCCGGCCGGTGCGTGGGGCACCAGCAGCGCGCCCGTCGCGGCGGAGACCATCGGCGGCACCACCGGCATCAGCCAGCCGCCGAACGCCGCGTCCGGCGCGAAGCGGTGCCGGGTGACCATCAGGTACGGCACCGTGCACGCCGTGACAAGACCGAGCACGGTACCGAGCGACCAGAGCACCCAGTCCACACCCAGCGCTGCCTCGAGCCCGATCAGCCTCCGGCCCAACACCAGCGCCCCGGCGCCCACCGTGAGCAGCGCCACCGGCGGCGCGCCGAAGAACTGGGCCGCCACCGGATCAGCCGCGTGTACCCGCAGCGCCCGCTGCCTGAGGTAACCGACGGCCAGCAGGATCAGCAGCAGCGCGGCGCCCAGCCAGACCACCGTGGCGAAAGTCCGCAGCCCGGGAAAGCTCCGGGGCAGCGTGACCGCCGCGTTGGCGACGATGCCCGTGCCCATGACCGCCGCGAACCAGCTGGGGCCGAATACCGCACGCGTCGTTCTGTCTGCGGCAAGCGGCGAAGGACGGGCGGGCGAGGAGGAATTCATGACCCAAACCTAGGGCGGGGCCGGGGCGACACCGCCCGTCATGTCCAGATGCGAGGGGCTTGGAGCACATATCGAGCGACCACCGCAGTGCGGCAGTCCCGCAGGGCCGATCGTCTTTCCCGAGACCACGAGTTGTCCCGCGCAACATCACGCGTACCTGACAGTCCGTCACCGCTCAGGGACTGCCGTGTCGATGGCTTCTGGTGCTGAGCAGCTGTTGGCACCGGACGGCGGTGAGGGCCGACAGCGCGGCGGAGAAAGTCAGACATGGCCGATCGCCACATTCCGCCGTGCTGGGCTGGACCGGTCTGGTCCGGAGAGTACGGCTGCGTCTGTACGCGCGGCACACCAGCCCATCCCCCTGGCGGGGCGGCCGAACGGAGCCCATTGCGTACGTCCACTGCAGGCACCAGCCGACCGGCTCCGGCCTCGGGGCGACAGGACACTGCCCGCCGTCATGGCGGATGGACGGGAGGCGGTTCTTCGCACCCGGCTGCCGGTCGCCGTCCGTCCTGCGGCCCGAGGAGGTCTCCGGAGCACTCGGCCTCTTCGTTGAGAGCCGCGAGGTCGTCGAACGGCTCTTCGCCGCTGGCCAGTGGCGGCTGGGCGACCCCGAGGTCCTGGTCGTGCTGGACGCCGGACATGACGCACTCTCTCGCGTCCCTCAGGGCGGACTCGACGTCCCGCCGGGCTCACGAGCGGACCGCGGGGGCCCTCCGCGCGCAACCGCCCGTCCCGGACGAGACGGACGCCTCGGCAGAACGGCTCCGCCGAGGTGAAAGACGAGCGGGACAACCGCAGGCGCTCGGGCGGCAAGGAAGAGGGTGATGGGGCGAGCCGAGAAGGCGCGTACGGGACCGCCGGTTACCGCGGGGCCTGGCGGCACGCCTCGGCTGCGACGGCGCCTGCCACCCCGGCCCGGGCCAGATCGCCGACGCAGCCGCTCTGGTCGCCCACCAGGCCGACGTAACACGCCATCCGGACGGCGTCCGTGACCTCGGTGCCCTGGTCCCGGACATAGTTCTGGCAGGCCTCGATGTCCGCGTGAGCGGCTGGTGCGGCGATGACGGTGCCGCCCAGGGCGAGGGCCAGGCCGGCGAGAACACTGGGAATACAAGCCGAACGACGCATGAGGATGCACCTGCTCTCTGGGTCGGATCACGCGGTCCTGGGCGCGCCGGACCGTGGGCGGGGGCGGCGGCGAGAACGCTCCGAGAGACGGAATCCCCCGGAATCCCCCGGGGATCGAGCACCACAGAGGTAGAGCAGGCGGTGTGCCGTGCCTGTCGTGCGGGTGGTGTGCGCTTCCCACGAGACCTGATCGGTCCGGTATCGGCCACCCTCGCTCATACGACGCTAGAGCACTCCGTGAGCGCCCGCACTCCCGGGAAGACGGATCCCGGCGCCTGTATGCCGACGACGCCGTCATTCCCCAGGGACTGTGGCCAGGTGATTCCCCAGGCACTGGCCTGACCGGAGGCCGACCGGCCAGGCCGCGTAAGGGGGTGGGAGGCGCGTGCCGGGGATCACGCTGTCAATCCCCAGCGCCTCGGGCAGGGGGATGGTGTCCTCGTCGGGATCACCATCTTGTCGGATGGGTTCTTGGGATGTTCGCCGGGCC
This sequence comes from Streptomyces sp. NPDC058086, assembly GCF_042885015.1. Taxonomy (NCBI): domain Bacteria; kingdom Bacillati; phylum Actinomycetota; class Actinomycetes; order Kitasatosporales; family Streptomycetaceae; genus Streptomyces; species Streptomyces sp. NPDC058086. Next base: position 20,643 of record NZ_JBHVST010000112.1, read on the forward strand.
AGCAGCCGGGGCCCTTCATGACGACCTGATGGCCGGCGTTGACCAGTCGGCCGCGGAGGAACTCGGCGACGACGGACTTGGGGAGCCGCTCGGACATGAGTCCGCAGAGGTCGTCGGTATGAAGCGCGGTCAACTGGCGCAGGGCGAAGCCGTCGAGGACGAGCAGACCGGGGCGGCCCCGATGCCGTGGCCGAAATGCCGCGAAGCGACTTTCACGGTTGCACAGAGGTGGGATCGGACGGGGGACCATTTGATGCCTTGACGCTGTCGGAGCTTGATGTCCCAGTGGGCAACGCTCCCGGAAGGCCCGCTGCGTCCGGCGCCGCAACTGATTCGGCGTCAACCCCTGCGTCAGGGGCCTTCAGTTGCTTCAGTGCACCGCACTCGCCCGCCTCCTCGATTTCTCGCTGTCTGCACGCCCCACCGTGCCCATGCTGCCCGCGCCGAGATGCCCGGCCAGCCGGAAGCGGCCGGGTACAAGATCGCAGGTCTGTACTGCCCATGCCGCATCCCCCGCCCCTCCGCACTTGCGTGACGCCTCCTCACCCCAACTGTCGTATCTCGGCCGACTCATCGGCGAGTCCGTCATGGCCGAGTGAACAGATCTCCGTACGTGGCTGGGTCGGCCCCACAGGCATGCCCGGAGGTCAGGAGGCGAGGCTGATGTCCGCGGCGATCGGAAGGTGGTCGCTGCCGGTGGCGGGCAGGGTCCGGACGTGGGTGACGGTCGCCGAGCGAGTCATGATGTGGTCGATCCGGGAGATGGGGAAGACCGCGGGCCAGCTGAAGGCGAAGTCCCGCGCCGGCGGATTCATGTGCGACATGACCGGGGCCAACCCGCGATCGTCCATCGTGCCGTTGAAGTCACCCAGAAGGATCACCCTTTCCAGGTCCTCGGCGGCGATGGCATCGCCCAGCAGTCCGGCGCTTTCGTCCCGATAGCCGCAGTCGAAGCCGCTCAGTCGGACGCGGACCGACGGCAGGTGGACGACATAGACGGCGACCTCGCCCCACGGCGTACGCGCGCCGACGCGCAGCCCACGGCGCCAGCCCTCGTCAATCGCCATGGGCTTGATGTCCAACAGCCGTACGTCTGCCAGCGGGTATACCGACCAGAGACCGACGGTGCCTTCGACCGCGTGGTAAGGGTAGACGGGTGCCAGGGCCCTCTCGTAGAGCGGCACCGCGGAGGGCGTCAGCTCTTCCAGGGCGATGAGCTCCGGCCCGGCGTTGACCAGAGCTTGCGCGGTACGGGCGGGAGCGGTGTTCTCGTCACTGACGTTGTGCTGGATCGCCGTGATGTCGTGTGCGCCGCGCTCCCCGGAGAAAAGCGGCCCGCCGAAGAGGTCAGCCCAGACAGCCACGGGGAGCAGCAAGGCCACCAGCGCGGTGGCCGAGCGGCGCAGCAGGGCCGGAACGAGCAGCGTCGGGACGGCCAGGCCGAGCCAGGGCAGGAATGCCTCCAGCAGACTGCCCAGGTGACCCACGGTGTTGGGCACGGCGGTGTGGAAGACCATCAGGCCCGAAGTCAGCACGGCAAGCACTGCAAGAACACGCCCACGCGCCCAGCACGACCGGCCCCTGGCATCCTCACCCCACCCCCACCCTCGCTGCCACCGCCCCTGGCCTGTGTGACGCGGCCTCCACCGGGGCCGGGGTGCCGCGGTCTTGGGTCCCGGCGCCCCGCTGCTGTCCACCTGCTCCACCTGTTCCCCCCACCTGCCACCCGTCCCCGGCCTGGCGCCACGAGCACGGCCTGCCCGCTACCACGCATGGCCCGGTGATCAGGGTTCCGGCCCGGAAGCATTGGTAGGGCCGAGTAGTCGCGTGCCATCACTTCCGCGCGGTGGTGCGGCAGTTGCGCCACCCAGAACGGCGCGGCGGGCTCCCCGAGCGAGGTCTTCCTCTTCTGGTACGGCCTGAACAGGGCCGCCACGGCCGACGCGCCGGTGCCTGCCCTGCGCACCGAGCGGTTCCCTTTCCCGCCACCCCTTCCGCTCCAAGTCCTGGCGCGGCAGACCGCCCTCGCGCAGCCACCGCGCCAGTCGCCGTCCGGAGTCCGGAGTCCGATCGCAGCTTCTCGGCCGCGCGCACCACCTGCTCGTCCGGTGCGGGGGCGCGCTCAGAAGGGCCTGGGCCAGGTCCACCGGGGCGCGGAGGAGGCCGAGATCCACCAGCTCCGAGATCCGCTCCACGAGTACGGCGGCGTCCAGTCTGCCGGTGGTGAGACTCGACACGGCCAGGAGGAACGACTGCGTGCCGGACTCGATGACATCCATCGCCTCGGTCAGCCGTGCCATGAGCATGGTCCCGGCCAGGGAGGGTTCGTGTATGGCGTACGGGGTGCCCAGGCGGAGTTGGACGGCTGTCTCCCTCGGCTCGTCGCCGCGACGTGCTCGGTGACGTGTTCTGTGATGCCCTCCCGCGGTACGGGTGCGCCGAGCAGGTCGGCGGCTCGTTCCGCGAGCCCGGGGCTGAGCCGTCCGGCGGCCGTCCGCAGCTCCGGCAACACCGAATCACCAAGTCACCGACGGTCTTGAGGTGGCGGGCGACCACGTTGAGGGCGCGCTCTTGCCGGTACACGGCGGCGAAGGTCAGACCGGCCGTGAGGACACCTCCGTGCAGCAGCGCCAGGGGACGTCGGGAACAGTCCCCCGCACCGTGGTTCTCGTACTGCATCGCCAGGCCGTTGACCGTGGCGAAGGCAGAACGGTCCGGCTCGGTGCCCGGGAGGTCGTCCCCTGATGTGTGCTGCATCCCGTGCGTTCTGCTGCGCTCTTCCGGTCCCTGACCCCGTGGCCAGGTCCGGCCCTGGGCCGGCGGGCGGCGGACCTGTTCCCGTCTAGGACTGTGCCCGGGCGGCACCGACGGCCTCCTCCCTGCCTCTTTCCGCCTCCGCCCTCCGATGTCACAGAACGGCGGGGCTGTCTCGTCTCAGATCGTCGAAGACAGACTCCGAAATCAGGAAGGTGATGGTCATGCGGGTGTTCGTTGCAGGCGGGAGTGGAGTCCTCGGGCGGCGGCTGGTGCCGCAGCTCGTGGCTCGTGGTCACCAGGTGACGGCCGCGACAACGAGCACGGCCAAGCTCGGCTTCGTGGAGCAACTGGGCGCGGACGGCATCGTGATGGACGGACTGGACCCGGTGTCCGTCGGCGAAGCGGTGGCGGCCGCCCGCCCGGACGTGATCGTGCACCAGATGACCGGGATCAGCATGGCTCACGCGGGCAAGCGCGACCTGAAGCACTTCGACCGGTGGTCCCTGCCCACCATCAGGCTGCGCACGGAGGGAACCGATCACCTGCTGGCCGCCGCCGAGGCGACCGGCGTGCCGCATTTCGTCGCGCAGGGCTACGCCAACTGGAACGGGATCCGCGAGGGCGCCTGGGTGAAGACCGGGGAGGACCCGCTGGATCTGCACGAGAAAACACCCGCGCACCCGGCGATGGCGGCCCTGCGACACGTCGTGGACGCCGTCACCGACGCCGGCGGCGCGGTGATGCGATACGGCGCGTTCTACGGGCCCGGCGCCACCGACGACCAGGTCGTACTCGTCCGCAAGCGGCAGTTCCCGCTGGCCGGCAAAGGCACCGGCTACGCCTCCTGGGTACATCTCGACGACGCGGCGAGCTCCACCGTCCTGGCCGTCGAGCAGAAAGCGAGGGGCGTGTTCAACATCGTCGATGACGACCCGGCCCCGGCCTGCGAGTGGCTGCCCCATCTCGCGGCGTGCGCGAGGGCGAAGCAGCCGGTGCGCATCCCCCGTGGCTGGCCCGGCTGCTGGCCGGACAGGTGGTGGTGACGATGATGACCGAGGGGCGCGGCTTCTCCAACACCAAGGCCAAGCGGGAGCTCGGCTGGGAGCCGCGCTATCCGTCGTGGCGGCAGGGCTTCGAGGAGGGGCTGGCGTGACCCGGACCGAGGAGTTCGAACAGCTGCGGCCGCTGTTGTTCTCGATCGCCTACCGGATTCTGGGCAGCGTGACCGAGGCCGAGGACGCGGTCCAGGAGACCTGGCTGCGCTACGAGCTCTCCCCCACCCGGCCCGCGTCGGCCAAGGCGTTCCTCTCGGCCGTGGTCACCCGGATCTCGGTCGACGTGCTGCGCTCGGCCCGCCTGCGGCGGGAGGAGTACGTCGGGCATGTCAGTAGTGCCGCCGGGTCGCTGACCCTCACGAGCGACCCGGACGGCCCGCCGGCGGCTCTGCCGACGTCGGCCGCGTACGCACCCTCCAAGACCGCGCTGAACGCACTGAACGCACTGAACGCACTGACCGTGCATTACGCCAATGAACTGCGCAAGAACGGCATCCTCATCAACGCCGCCGACCCCGGCTATGTGGACACGGAGATCAACAACCACAGCGGGTACCTCACGGCCGCGCAGGGCGCCGCGGTCCTGGTGCGCCTGACCACGCTCGGCGCGGACGGGCCGACCGGTGGTCTTTTCAGCGAGGACGGCCCAGTGCCCTGGTGATGGTGATCGTGGACAGCGGCTGCCACAACGGAGCCGTCCCGCAAGATCAATCGTCCGACAGGCCCTGGTCGGTGGTTCCGTAGGCGGCCATGAACATGTCCAGCAGTCCGTCGATCGCGTCCTCGTCGATGGGGCGGGTCGACAGCAGGCTGCGGTAGTACAGAGTGCCGCACAACACTTCGGCGGCGAATTCCAGATTCGCTTCTGCGGCCAGTTCACCGGTGTGTTGGGCGCGGGTGATCCGATCGAGGGTGCTCTGCTCGACGGTGGCCAGGAATCGTTCGTGCAAGGTCGCCCGCAGCGTGGAATCGGCCTGCGCTTCTGCGATGACCGCACGGTAGATGGGGCCGATCGGCGGGCTGGAGAGGGCGAAGCCTGAACGTAGGAACTGTTCGCGCAGATCCCTTCGGACGTCCCCGGTGTCGCGGTAGTCCAGGTCCCTGGTCCACACACGACTGAGCGCGTCGAGCAGGAGCGCCGCCTTGGACGGCCAGCGCCGGTAGATCGTGTGTTTTCCGACCCCGGCCCGCCGGCCGACGGCCTCGATGCTCAGGCCCGCGTAACCGACCTCCGCAGCCAGATCGAGGGTTGCCCGCAGCAGCTCTTCGGTGCGCGCGGCGCCTCGGCGCCGTGGCGTGGCTGGCGTGTCGGTCATGCACGCACTCTATCGGCACGCGGCGTGCCGTTGACAATGCCGAGGACTGCGCGCAGCATTCAATACCGATCGGCACGATGCGTGCCGATGATGGAGTGACGGCGTGTCGCCGTACGCGCCCAAGATCCCGCCACATCGGATCAACAAAGGAAGATCTGCCATGAGCAGCACCGACAGCAGCACGCATGAGGGATTCACGGTCGAGGAACGGGCCGCGATGAAGGACCACGCCCAAGAGCTGAAGACAGCAGCGCGCCGCGGCTCACGCGCGGACAAGGCGGCGGAGGCGGAGCGGGACGTGCTCGCGAAGATCGCCGAGATGCAGGACTCGGACCGGATCATGGCCGAACGCGTCCATGCCGTCATCACAGCCGACGCCCCGGTACTCGCGCCGAAGCTCTGGTACGGGATGCCCGCCTACGCACTGGACGGCAAGGTCGTCTGCTTCTTCCAGAGCGCGGCGAAGTTCAAGGCGCGCTATGCGACGCTCGGGTTCAGCGACCAGGCGAAGCTGGACGAAGGCACGATGTGGGCGGCCGGTTTCGCCCTGACCGAGGTGACGCCCGAGGTGGAGGCGCGGATCCGTGCGCTCGTGAAGCAGGCGGTGAGCTGAAGCCGCGCCCGGGGTCTGCGGCATATACGCGCGCTCGGCGGTCTGGCGCTACTGATTCGGCATCTGCTGCGCTTCTTCACTGACGGCGTCGAGGCACCGGGCCGAGCCCCGCAGGTGTCGAGTTCCGCCCACTGGCTCGGCCGTGTCCGGCAAGGAGTGCCGTCCGCCCGGAGGACGCCGGGCGGGATGTGTCAGACACGGCCTAGCCCCTCGTTCCGGTCGGCAGCGCGGCACGGGCGATGCCGGTGAGGTTGCCCTGCAGGAAGAGGATCTCCTTCTGGTTCGATCCATTGAGATCGGCCCCGTAGACGTTCCCGCCGAGGTCGGTCACATACATGCGGCCGTCGTCCGGATCGAGGGCGAGGCCGATGCCTTCCATGAGGTGGGTCAACAGGATCTCGGGTGTCCGCCGCCCTTCAGGCGCGTCCATCGGCGCGCGGTTCACACTGTTGCCCCGCGGTGGGTCCCCGCGATCCGTCCAGTACAGCATGCGCTCCCTGAGGTCGAGCTCCAGGTCGATCGGCTCGGGCAGCCCCTCGAACAGCACCTCGATGTCGCCGCGTTCGGCCGCTCTCTCCCCAGCGGGCAGGTCGACTCCGGCTCGCAGGATCTTCCCGAGTCCCGCGTCACTCGGGCCCTTCTGCGTCCAGTAGAAGTGACCGCCGACCGGGTCGACGGCGACTCCCACGCACCACCTGGTCTCGTCGCGGCGGTCGTCCTCTCCCTGTCCCGTCTGTACGAGGGTCTCGACGTTGCCGCCGTCGAGGTCGCAGCGCATCACGCGCATGCCTTCGCGATCACCCCAGTACAGCTTCCGGCCGACGGCCTCGAAGTGGAGTTGCTTCGGCGTGTACGTGACGCCGCTCGGGACGATCGTCGTCCGGTTGCCTCCGTCCAGGTCCACGCGTTCGATCGAACCGTCGTTCTCCGGCGGACGGCCCATGTTCGTCCAGTAGATGTGCCCGGCCAGGACATCGACGGCGACCCCGTCGGGGATCCTGCACCCGGTGACGATGACCCTCTTTTCGGAGCCGTCGGGGTTCACGGAGAACAGGCGACCGCCACTGCTGGCCTCGAGCACGAACAGCCTTTCCTGGCGCCGCGTCACGATTCCTCCTTCGCCGGGCGACCCGCTGCGGCGTTCCGCGGGCCGTGCGGGTCGTGCTCGGCCCGCACGGCCAGCAGGGCGGACAGCATCGCGTCGCGCCCGGCGGCCAGCTCATCGACCGAGCGGCCCTGCGCCTCCTGCAGGACGCCACCCACGATTTTCTCCTTGAGCTCGGGCGTGAACTCGGGGGTGCCCAGGTCCTGCCAGGACGCCACTATGCGCGGCATGAGAGTCTCCATGAAGTGCTCGATGCCGCCCTCTCCTCCGCCGAGATGCCACAGCAGATGGGGACCCATGACGCCCCATCTGAGCCCCGGCCCCCAGGACACCGCGTCATCGGAGTCCACCACGTCGAGCACTCCCTCTTGGACCAGGTACACGACCTCTCGGTACAGCGCGGCCTGGATACGGTTGGCGACGTGCCCGGGAAGCTCCTTCTTGAGGTGAATCGGTTTCTTGCCGATCGCGGTGTAGAACGCCATGACGTCCCGGATCGTCTCCGGGGCGGTCCTCGTCCCGCCGACGACCTCGACCAGCGGGACGATGTGCGGCGGATTGAAGGGATGACCGATGACGGTCCGCTCCGGACGCCGGCATTCGGCCTGGACGACGCTCATCGTGATGCCCGACGAACTCGACGCGATGATCGCGTCCGGCGGCGTGGCGTCGTCGATGTCGGCGAACAGCTTGACCTTGAGTTCCGGACGCTCAGGCGCGTTCTCCTGTACGAAATCGGCGTCCGCGACGGCCTGACGCAGGTCCGCGGTGAAGCTCAGGCGATCGGGCGACGCATCGGGCGCGAGGCCGATCGAAGCAGCCGCGTCCCATGCGGCCTCCACATACGACCGCAGGGCCGTCTCCGCGGTGGGGGCGGGGTCCGTCGCCGTGACGTCGAAGCCCCGGACGAGATAGTACGTCGCCCAGCTCGCACCGATCGTGCCGGTGCCGACGATCGCCACGCGGTGGACAGGCTTGAGTGCGTTCATGACGGGTCACTGCTCCTGAAAGTCGGACACAGGCTGCGGGGAAGACGGCTGAGGTGGCCGGCATCGGCGGCCGCGCCAGGCGGGGGCCCGTTTCTCGACGAACGCCCCTAAGCCTTCCTGCTCCTTGACAGCTGCCAAGGCAAGCGGCGCGTTCCGCGCGACGTGGCCCCACGGTTCTCGGGCCCCCTCCGGCGCGGCGCCGGACGGGGTGAGCTCAGAAACGAGCCGGTACTCCTTGCCTGCGGCGGCGTTCAGCCGCTCGCCCGTAAGTGGTACGCGCGGCAACGGTGTAGCGAAGGAGGCGCGCTCGTGGAGCACTACGCCGGACGCGTCGGGCGCCGCGCTCATCGCGCCCCGTCCGCTTCCGCCGAGCCGGGAATCGCTCCCTCGGCGCGCAGCTCGGCGATCTCGGCGGGACCGAATCCCAGCTCGGCGAGGACCTCGTCGTTGTGCTCGCCCAGGTCCGGCGCCCGCTTCGCCGGAACCTTCGCGACGCCTCGCAGGTTGACCGGGCTGTTGACGGTGTACTCCAGCCCGCTGACTCCTTCCAGCGGCACGACGATGTCGTTCGCGCGCAGCTGCGGATCCCGCGCGGCCTCCTCCGGTGTCTGAATGAGGCTGAAGGTGACGCGTTCCCGGGTCAGGGCGTCCTTCCAGTGGGCGAAGGGCCGCGAGCGGAACTCGGCGTCGAGCAGCTCGGTCAGCGCGGTGGAGTTCTTGACGAAGCCCTCGATGTCCGCGAAACGGGGATCCTCAAGCAGCTCGGGGTGCCCGATGGCCCGTGTCAGTCCCGGCCAGTGCGAGGCTGAGGCGACGAGCATGAACCACTCGCCGTCCGCGGTCCGGTAGGGGTTGATCAGCGGGTTCGCCGGTGTCTTCCGGTCGTGGAGCTCGAACGGGGTGCCGTCGGCGAGCGCGCCGGCCACGAGCGTTCCCGTGGCCCAGACGCCCTCGGCGAGCAACGACGTGCCGACGCTCGCCCCCTGTCCCGTCCGCTCGCGGCGGTAGAGGGCGGTCACGATCGCCGCGTAGATCCCGATCGCCGACATGTAGTCGCCGCTGCCCCAGACCGGGACCGTCGGCGGGGCCCCCGCGTCCCGGGTGGAGGCCAGCAGCCCGCTGCGCGACCAGTAGGCGGTCAGGTCGAAGCCCGGCTGCCCGGCGTCGGAACCGGCATCCCCGAAGCCCGTGATGTCGGCGTAGACGACCTGCGGGTTCCAACCCGCGACCTCGTCGTAGCCGAGGTGCAGCTTCTCGCGCGTGCCGTGCGGGAAGTTGGTGATCACCACGTCGGCCCACTCGACAAGGCGTTTGAGGATCTTGGTGGCCGCCGGCGACTTCAGGTCGATGACCATCCCGCGCTTGTTGCGGTTGGCGAGGTGCCAGCTGTAGTTGGCCTGTGCCCGGGGGCTGGGCGGCACGGAGCTCAGCCCCCGCTGGGGGTCGCCCTTTCCCGGTGGCTCGATCTTGATGACGTCCGCTCCGAAGTCGGAGAGCACGGTGGCCGCGGCCGGTCCCGCGATGAAGCTCGACGCGTCGAGGACCTTCAGACCGGTGAAGACGGACTCGGTGGTCATCGTCGTCACCTCACGAAGGCGCTCAGGCCGTCGGTGACGGCACGTCCGACGATGAGGGTCTGGATCTCCCGCGTGCCCTCGTACGAGTAGATGGCCTCGGCGTCGGCGACGAAGCGGCCGACCTTGTAGTCGAGGAGGATGCCGTTGCCGGCCAGCAGCTCCCGCGCCCACCCCACGTTCTCGCGCATCCGCACGGTGCAGTAGGCCTTGGCCAGGGCGGACTGTTCATCCCGGAATACCCCGGCGTCCTGCAACTGGGCCAGCCGCGTCATCATCCCGCACGAGGCCGTGGCGTTTCCGAGCATCTTCACGAGCAGGTCCTGCACAAGCTGGAAGCCCCCGATCGGGCGCCCGAACTGCTCGCGCTCCTTCGCGTACTGCAGGGCGATCTCGTAAGCGGCGAACATCACCCCCACGGCCTGCCATGCCACCCCGCTGCGCGTCTGGCGCAGGATCTTGGCGGTGTCCTTGAACGAGTTCGCGTTCTGCAGCCGGTTGGCCTCCGGAACACGGCAGCCGTCGAGCACGATGTCGGCGTTCTGCACGATCCGCAGCGCCATCTTGTTCTCGATCTTCGTCGCGGTGAACCCGGGGGTGTCCTTCTCCACGACGAAGCCCAGCACATGACGGGTCTCGACATCGCGGGCCCAGATGACGACCAGGTCGGCGAACGTCGCGTTTCCGATCCACCGCTTCGCGCCGTCAAGGATCCATTCGTCGCCGTCGCGGCGCGCGGTCGTGTGCAGACCTCCGGCCACGTCGGAGCCGCCGTGCGGCTCGGTCAGCCCGAAGGCGCCGATCTTCTCGAAGCGGCTCATCGGCGGCAGCCACCGCCGCTTCTGTTCGTCGGAGCCGCAGGTGAGGATGGTGCCCATGGCCAGACCCGTGTGCACGCCCGCGAACGTGGCCACGGACGCGTCGACATGCGCCAGCTCCAGCGCGAGGAAGCCCGCGAGGAGGTTGCTCGGCTCGGATTCCGGGGAGTCCGGGTCGGCCCAGTCCATGAGACCGAGCCCCCCGAAGCCCTCGATCAGCTGGAAGGGAAACTCGGCCCGGGCCCAGTGGTCGTCGACGATCGGAGCGACCTGCGTGCGGAGGAACTCACGGACGGACTCGAGCCTCTCCCGTTCCGCGTCCGACAGCAGGTCCTCGTAGGCGTAGAAGTCAGCGGGCAGCAGCCCTTTGTCCAGGTAGGGACCGGATGGTGTCGGCAAGGTCGTTGCGCCACTCATGGCAATCTCCCTCAAGCGCTGCGGGGCATGGCTCGGAGATCCGCGCCCGTCAGCGCTCTCCGCGCCTGGCATTTCGGTTCTCCGGCGTGATTAAACGCGGGTCCCGGGCCGGTCCCCCGGACCCTCGCCGCGCAGGGGTGCCGTTGTCGCCGCGGACCACTCCAGTGGCCCGTCCCGGCCCGTGTGGGAGAGGTGACGGAGGTCTGCGAGATGCGCGCCGCATACGGGATCCAGTGCATCGGGTGCGCTGGATCCTGGTCCGTCCCACCGCCGTCACGGCGGGTCAACACAGGGCCCGCGACAAGCGCCCGGCCCGGGCCAGGGAGGAGATGGACACGCTCGCCGGTGCCGGCTCTCCTGTCCTCTCCCCCTTCTGAAGCCACCATTGCACCGACCGCACGCTGACACGTAACTCCCTCGCGACCGCGGCACAGTCGTACCCCTGGGCAAACAACTCGGCCGCCTGCATACGAATCCGCTCGCGAAACGCCCGTCGTTCCGCGGTCAGCCCACCACCTCGCATGGACTCGGCTGGATAACACCCTCAACGCCGCCCGGGGGTGGCGCGAGCGGCAGGCCATGACGCGAGAGGGTCCTCAGTGCTTCGTGCCGAGAGCCGGGTGGCCGCCGTACGCGGAAGGCTCCGGCGGGATCACTCCAGGCATGGTCACTTGAGGGTCTCCAGCAGCCGGTCCGCCAGGACCGCGGCCGAGTGTGGGTTCTGCCCGGTGATGAGGTTGCGGTCCTCCACCATGTACGGCTCCCAGATCGGGCCGCGGCTGAAGTCGACGCCGACCTTCTCCTTCAGCTCGGTCTCCAGCAGCCACGGTGCCCTGGAGGCAATTCCGACGGCCTCCTCTTCTTCATCGGTGAAGCAAGTGACCCGGTAGCCCTTGAAGGGCGATTCGCCGTGGATCCTGGTGGCCAGCATCGCGGAGGGAGCGTGGCACACGATCGCAAGTGGGTTCCCCGAGGCGAGCTGCGCCGTCAGCAGCCGGCCCACGTCGGCGTCGAACGCCAAATCCGACATCGGACCGTGACCGCCGGGCAGGTACACCGCGTCGTAGTCCTCCAGGCGGACGTCCGACAGCTTGAGGGGCCGCCGCATTGTCTCCGCGGACCGGATGATGGCCTCCAGCTCGAGGGCGCCCTCTTCGCCGCCCGCCATCGAGGGACGCAGGCTCATCATGTCGACGTTCGGGGTCACACCGCCGGGTGTCGCGACCACGACATCGTGGCCGGCCTCCGTGATCTTCTTGTACGGCACCGCGAACTCTTCGGCCCAGTAGCCCGTCGCGTATCTGGTGCCGTCCTTGAGCACCCAGTACGTCGCCCCACTCACGATGAAGAGCACTTTCGCCATCACACTCCGCCTCCTCGCCCCCCGCCCGGCTTGTTACGAAATTCGACTGAATTCCAGCGTAGGCACACACATCACCAGACGCATACGAAGGGCTTCCCCACCACCCCATCCGCAACGCCTTACAACGGCTAACACAATGAGCGCGATTGGATTTGGTGGTGGTGCCAAGCGGGAAGGATTGAGCGTTCGGCTGGTTGACGGATCCGCGCCCTGCCGGTCACAGGGACGAGAAGTCAGCGCCGAAGCACGCCAGTTAGTACTCCAGCTGCAGATCGTGATCTTGCCGGTGGGGTAGGGCTGCGGCCATAGGCACAGAGCGACATCGGATCGCGTGGTGTGATCACGAGCTGGCAGGCTGCCTTCATGGATCACGCGGAGGTACTGCTCATCGGAGGGCGTGCTGGTGTCGGCAAGACGACAGTGGCCTGGGAGGTTTCGGCACGGCTGCGAGCCGTGGCGGTCTCTCACGCAGTCATCGAGGGTGACTTCATGGGGCAGGTACATCCGGCCCCAGAGGGGGATCCGCACCGCTCGGAGATCACCGAGAGCAATCTGACTGCCGTATGGGGAAACTTCGCCCAGCGTGGTTACCGCCGCCTGATCTATACGAACACCCTGAGTGTGCTGCCCAAGACAACGGGCATGTTCGAGCGCGCCATGGGGGCAGGCGTGCGGATCGTACGGGTTCTGCTCACCGCATCCGACACCACCGCCGGCGAGCGGTTGGCGGGCCGGGAGCTCGGCTCAGAACTGGAGCAGGAGCTGACGGCGAGCGCCCACAAGGCACGGCTCTTGGACGAGCGGGCAGTTGCTGACACTGTGCGGGTGGCGACGGACGGGCGGCCCGTCGCGGACATCGCCCGTGAGGTGGTGGAGGCTATCGGCTGGGGCGGTTAGCACTCCGCCGGCACATCGTGGTCTTCACGTGCGGGCCTCGGCTTGTCGCCGACCATGGCCGGTGCATTATCGCTCCTGATGACGGCGGCGCCAGTCGGACCGGCCGAGCCGGTGGGCCGCGTGGTGGAGAGGCTGGACGACGTGGGTGTTGGACAGGCGCTGCATCTCGTTTCAGGACAGCGGGACCAGTCCGTCCGGGGTGGGCCTGCGGGCGTGCTCCTCGGCGCGCACCGCTGCCGGGAAGGCGTGGGCGAGCGTCACGAGGGTGACCCAGCGGATCCGGGAGGGGTGGCGGCGGACCTGGTGCTCATCAAGGCCGGCCAGCCCTTTCTCACTCTGCAAGGTCTCCTGCGCACGCCATCTGGATCCGGCGACCTTCACCAAGGCGGTCAGCGGCACCGGATCGGGTAAGTAGCAGCGCCAGCAGGCGAGTTCACCGGTGGTGCGGTTGCGTCGGATCAGCAGCCGGCGGTGGCCCGGCGCCGGGTCGGCAGGATCGATGACACCGCAGTCGTAGCACCGCTGTCCCTTCGCGCCGCGTCCGGCCGAGAGCTTCTGCCGGGCCCGCTCGGGCACCTTCTTCACCAAGGCATCGGCGCGGAACGTGCCTGCGCCGGTGCGCACTTCGGCCGAGCAGGCCACCGCAAACACATAGCCCAGGCCACGTTCCTCGATGGCGGCCCGCAGCTTCGGGTTGCCGCCGTAGACCTCGTCACCGGTGACCCGGTCCACTTGGTGCCCGCGTCCAGGAACTGTTCGATCACCATCCCAGCCAGTTCCGGCTCGGTCACGAAGGCAGTGTCCCTGCCGAGCCCCGGGGCCCCGCCCCGGGCCCGGGCGCCCCGCCACGAGCAGGGTGATATAAACAAAAACCAGCCCCCCCGACCCAGTTAAAAAGGGGGTTGCGGCGTGGGGGGGTAAAA
>NZ_JBHVST010000113.1:0-4820 GCF_042885015.1 Streptomyces sp. NPDC058086
TGATCGCCGTGGACCCCCGCAACACCTCCCGCACCTGCCCCGCATGCGGGCACACCGCGAAGGAGAACCGGCCCACACAGGAAACATTCCACTGCGTCGCCTGCGGCCACCACGCCCACGCCGACACAGTGGCAGCCACCAACGTCCTACGGGCCGGGCTGGCCCGTCGCAACGCCAACCCGGCATAGCGAGAAGCCACCGGCTTCAGCCGGGGGAGGAGTCACCATTCACACGTATCCGGACGCTTTCAGGTGCTGTGGCTCCGACAACGAATTGAGTCATGTGACTCAAGCGACACATGTCGATCGCCATCGACGCTGAGAGCACGGTGCCCGTCGGCGTATGTGTGCACCGGTGTCGGCTGTGGTCTTGAGACCCACCGCCCAGAACCCTTGACCGAACCATCGAAAGTGAGATTACAGCCATGGACATGAAGCGCGAAGTCGTCATTCTGCCCGTCTCCGACGTGGACCGAGCCAAGGGCTTCTACGTGGAGCGGCTCGGCTGGCGCCTCGACGCCGACTTCCCGATCAATGACGGCTACCGGATCGTGCAGGTGACCCCGACCGGTTCAGAGGGCTCGATCATCTTCGGAGAGGGCCTCACCGAGCAGGAGGCGGGCGCGCTCCACGGCCTCCAGCTGACCGTCACCGACATAGTCAAGGCCCAGGAGGAGCTGGCCTCCCGGGGTGTGGAGGTCTCCGGCCCGTTCCGCGACGAGAGCGGCGCCTTCCACCACGCCGGCGCCTCCCACCGGGTGCCCGGCCTGCACTCCGAGCGGGCCAGCTACGGCACCTTCGCTGCCTTCAAGGACCTCGACGGCAACGAGTGGTTCCTCCAGGAGGTCATCCAGCGCGCTATCGAGGCCGTCCCCGGCGTCGTGTTCACCGACCCCGAAGTCGCCTCCGTGGGCCTGACCGTTTGAGAGGCCGAGCGTACCGGCCGGGGTGTCGAGGTCGTCGACTACGAGCTCGGTCACCTCGCGGGCGCCGTCCAGTACCGCCCCGACTAGCGGGGCAGGGCCCGGATCCTCATCGACCGGCACCGTCAGGTCGTCGTCGGCGCCACCTTCGTCGGATCGGGCGTCGCCGAGCTGCTGTACTCGGCCAAGGTGGCCATCACCGGGGAGGTTCCCGTCGAGCGTCTCTGGCACGCCGTACCCGCCTTCCCCACCATCAGTGAGGTGTGGCTGCGCCTGCTGGAGACGAGACGGGACTCATGACCACCGCACGGGACCTCGCGCTCGTCGCCCAGGGAATGCCCTCCGACCGGCCCGTGGCGCAGGGCGACTTGTCCCTCGCGCTCGCGGGGGCCGAGGCGATCGATCTCCTGGAGAACGGGGGGTAGGGTCGCCTCAGCGGGTGCGCTGACGGGGGCACACCTGTGAATGGGGCCTTCGTGTGCGCGTGGTGGACGTGAGAGTACGCCGTACCTCGTCGCTCTTGCGTACGTCTCCTGGGCGACGAGGAATCCGGCGTCGCGAACTCATGTCCGACCCGGCGTCCGCAGGACGAGCACGGAGGTGTCGATCCGAGCTGTCCGCCGCACCCGGCTAAACCAGGGAGTACATGACGGAACGCTGCTGCTTGTGACGCCTGATACGTCCCTTGGCGACCAGGGATTCGAGGGTGTTGCGTACCACCTGCGGTGTGGGGTTGCGGCCCGGGTGTTTCTCGACGAGTTCGTCCCGTAGTTCCTTCGCCGGACGCGGCTCGTCGTACTGGCGGAGCAGGTCCGCCAGCAGGTCACCGAGCAGAGGCTGGTGCGACTTCCCCTTCGCGTCGGCCTTCGCCGTCGGGCCTGCCGGCGGGGTCTTGGCCGACGCGGAGGGCCGTGCAACAGCTCTGGCGGGGGCCCGCTTCGCCTTGGCGGCGACGGGTTTGTCCTGCAACTGCTCGGGCAGACGGGACGTGTCCGCGAAACCCTCGTACCGCTCGGCGAGGTGGATGATGTCCGTCAGGAGGGCCTCCTCCTGCTTCAACACCTCGATGGTCTCCGCCAGCTCCTGCTGTCGCCGACGGTTTTCCTCCAGGTCCGACGCGGCTTGCGCCACGTACCGCGATCGGAGCGTGGCGGCTGATTGGCTGGTCACACCGTTCACTTCCTCGATATGAATGACGTTGCGCATGGTACCCACGCCGAGGGTCCCGTGCGGATAAGTGTCGACGTTGCTCGCACGTGGTTCCCTCCGCACATACTGCCCGGTAAGTATGTCGTGGAACGGCCGCCCTGACGACCCTTGGTGGGTCGTTGCATGTGTGAGACCGTGTTGCGCTGTTCGGACACGAGACCCGCGACCAGGCTCTCGATCAGGGCCAGGGAATCGAGAGCCCGGGCACGGTCGGTGTGGAACATGTCGGGCAACAGCTGCGGCCCGCTGATACGCGAGATGGGGTGTGCGGTCACCAGGACGTCGCCGGCGATCAAGAGGCCGCTGCGGGGCAGGTGCTAGGCGTAGTGACCCTTGGTGTCTGCGGCTCGCAGAAGGGAACATGGGTGATTCCTGAGGCTCGGAGAGCGCGCACGGCCCATGGGAGCAATCCGGCCCGCCATGCTTGCGCGAGCACCTGTCCGACGGACACCTGGTTGAGGAAGTCGCGGCGGGTGTGCGGCACCTCCTCCTGATGCATGAGCACCGGGCCGTCGTACGCGGCGTGCCGGTACTCGGCCGCGTGGATGTGGTCGTTGTACGCGTGTGACCAGGCCGTCGCTCTCGACGCGGACAATGTCGTCCTCACTCAGAAGCCTCGGCATGGTCGTTCTGATCCTCTCGTCGCCGGACCCCGGAGGAGGATGTCCCCGGACCGCAGGGTGAGGGTGTCCGGACCCGCCCGGACCGTCGGGAACCGGCGGCGGGGAAGGGAAACCGGCCATACGTGGTACTCATGGCCCCGGAGGAATCAGCGCCACGACGGCCTCGCGCAGCTCCGGTGGCAGGGGGTGCGCAGCGAGGAGGCCCTACGGTCCCACGGCGGCCCGTGCGACCGTGACCTCGTCGCCTCCCGGGCGGTGACCGGCTCGTATCCCGGCACGGATTGCGCGGGGAGCGCCGGCCGGGAGGTTCGCGGCAGTCAGCACGGCGGCCGTCCGGGCCGCGGCCTCTTGGCCCGCGCCGTCGTCAGAGCCTCCAGAACGCTGTCGCCGAGCTGTTGGGTCGGCATCTTGCTCGGCCCCGGTGCCCGACAGAGCAGAGCCCGAGCCACATGTGCGACGAGGAGCGGTTCCACCGGATCAACACCTCGACGGAGTATCTGGCCAGGGTGATCGCCGACCGCCTGGTCGAGGCGATCCACGCGGGGGCGCTGGGGGAGGGCGCCCGGGGGATCCGTGAGGTGGTCGTGACGTTGCACGAGTCGCACATCGCGTGGGCCAGTTACGAACGCAGCGTGTGACACACACTCAGCCGCGCACCGTGATGGGGGAGTGCTGTACTTGGAGACGGATCCTCCTGGGGCGGCCGCGGGTTCAGGCCCTCATCCCAAGGGCCTGCAAGGACCTCTCCGCCGACTGAGCCTCACGCTCGCCGGGGCCACGCGCCACCCAGGTGAGGTCAGTGCGCGGTCACGGCGGACGCGTCCTTCTTGCGTGCGCGGTACGCGGCGGCCTTGATCTTGTTGCCGCAGGACTCCATGCCACACCATTGGCGCCGCATGCCCCGGGAGCGGTCGATGTAGACCCGGGTGCACTCGGGGTTGCCGCATTCCTTCATCAAGGGGACGTCCGGGCCGCTGAGCAGTTCCACGGCATGCCGGGCGACGGTTGCCAGCGCCTGCTCGGGCGTCGCGTCGGTGTGCCGTCCGGCCACGGTGAGTTGCGGCGTCGCGGGGGGCTTGCGCGCGGCGGCGTTGAGTACGGCGAGCGCTTCGCGGTTGAACTCCTCGCCGAGACGGCGGTCCGTGACGAGCCGGTAGATGGCCTCGCGTACGGTCGTCGCCTCCCGGACGTCGTCCTCCTCGCCGGGAGTGATCGTGTCCACCAGCCCGGAGTCCAGGTACCAGGCATTCAGCCGCTCCGGCGTCACGAACATCTCGAACCGGGTCGAGCGTCGGGCCCGGAGGGTGGCCGCGAAGTCGAGGGCCGGGTGCCCGCATACGAATACATGGTCAAGATTCACATCACCATCTTGACAGGTGACTCCTGTCGAGCGCAAGAAGCGTCACCGTTTCAGGCGGTGCTTCCGCGCGAGGGCGTGATCGAGATCGTACGGCACCTCGCGCGGTCCGCGCCGGTCAGGACCGTAGACGGGCGCGGACCGCGAGCGGGCCTGGTTCAGGACCCGGAGCAGGCCGGTGCCGCCTCCTCTTCCCGCCGGCCGCGTCCCAGTTCCAGACGGAGTTCGCGGCCCTGCCACCGCCGGCGGAGCCAGCGGTCGTGGCTCGCCATGACGATCGCGCCGGGGCCGGGACCCAGTGCGGCCTCCAGTTTGTCGCACAGGGCAGGTGAGAGGTGGTTGGTGGGCTCGTCGAGCAGCAGCTGGGGCGGGCGGGCCACCAGGAGGGCCAGCGCGAGCCGCCGGCGCTGCCCCATCCTCTGAATCTTCGCAGGGAATCCCGGCCTTCAGGCCGGGATTCCCTGCGAAGAACAAGGGATGGACCCGAACTCCCGCAGCCGGGCGTACCGCGCGGGAGCGTCCGCCTTGAAGGCGGGATCGATGAGCATCCGGCCGTCCTGGTACGGGCATTCCTCGTGAGGGTTCCTGGACGTCTCTCCCGTTCCGGCGGTCAGGTCGTTGTCGTGAGAACGAGCCGCGAGCCGTGGAGGTTCAGCCGGCGGACCCGCGCACGGAAACGTTTGAGGGGCATGCGCACCGCGCATGCCCC
>NZ_JBHVST010000113.1:4830-33640 GCF_042885015.1 Streptomyces sp. NPDC058086
TTGTGTATATGAGACTGGGGGGAATGCGCAGCGCGCATGCCCCTCAAACGCCGGAGAACTCAGTTGTCGCTGTTGAAGGTGGCCAGCACGCGCAGCACCTCCAGGTAGATCCACACCAGCGTCATGGTGAGACCGAAGGCGGCCAGCCACGCCTCCTCGCGCGGGGCACCGTAGGCGACGGCGTCCTCGACCTGTTTGAAGTCCAGGGCGAGGAAGGCCGCGCCGAGCAGGATGCCGATCACGCCGAAGAGGATGCCGAGGCCGCCGCTGTGGAAGCCGAGGCCGTTGCCCGCGCCGAAGGCGGAGAAGAGGAGGTCGGTGACCAGCAGCAGGAGGAAGCCGGTCGCGGCGGCGGCGACGAACCCGGTGAACCTCTGGGTCACACGGATCCAGCGCATCCGGTACGCGACGAGCACACCCGCGGACACCGCGAAGGTGCCGAGCACCGCCTGCACAACCACACCCGGCGCGATGTAGGTCGAGATCGTGCTGGAGAGCACACCGAGGAAGACACCCTCGAACGCCGCGTACCCGAGGATCAGCGCCGGGGACGGTGTCCGCTTGAAGGCCTGGATCATCGACAGGACGAAGGCGACGAGAGCCGCGTCCATGGCGATGCCGTAGGACCGGCCGATGTTCGCCTCGTCGACGGGCAGCACGAGCCAGGACAGCACCGCCGCCAGGGCCACGGTGCCGAGCGTCGTCCCGGTGCGGATGATGACGTCGTCCATCGTCGCCGCGGTCCCGTCGGTCCGGGGCGACGAGTCGGCACCGGGGGCGTAGGGGTTGGTCGCGTAGTCGTCCGTCGGCCGGCCTCCGACCGTGGCACCCACCGGCCGGTACGCGTAGGCATCGGCCGGGCCGGCGTCACGGGCGGCACCCCAGCGGGAAAAGATCGGGTTGCTGGTCCTCACGTCATTCCTCCTCGTCCGCCGCACACTCGCGGCCTGCGGCAAAGCGTTGTCATCGGGTGCCCGGGACGGCATACGTGTGTCAATGGCCATGTACCGGGCCGACGACGGCAACCCTGTTCGTCACCACTCTGACAGGTGACGCAATGTGAAGCAAGTCATCCGTGCGTCCGCCCGGTGGCGGTCATTCGGGCGGTGCTCCCGGGCCGTCCAACAGCTCCACGAGGAAGTCGTCCCAGTTCAGACTGTCCATCTCCGTCTCGGCCGAGGTGATCCGGTAGGTCGCGTCGAGCCACTCCGCCAGCGGTGCGACGGGCACCTCGAACAGGGTCTCCGCCTCCTGTGATTCGAGAAGCAGCCAGGACGAGGGCCGCTGCCTGGGCAGTGCCGGCCACATCCGTACGTCACCGCAGCCGCTCATCGACGTCAGCCCGCGATGCAGGAGTTCGCGGCCGATGCGCCAGATGAGACTCGGTCCTCGTTCCGCCAGGAACTCGACCGTGATCACCGCGGGCATGTCCGGGTGGAAACGGAACTCCGCACGTATCGGCAGCGGGGTGAACTCATCAAGCATCTGGTCGAGCTCCAGGAACAGTGAAGGCATGAGCTCGGGCGTCGAACGCGCCTGCAGGGGTGACTGATCGCGGTGCATGACAGGAGTTCCCCTTCGTGGGACGAAGTCTGTGCCTCTAACTCTTCGCCGGGAACAGAATCTGCACATCGGTCACTTGACGGTCAAAGGACGGCCTGGAGCGGGGCAGCCGGCGGGGCGCTGATGCCGGTGCGCGTCGCTTCCTGGAGGCGTCGAACGGACCGTCAGGACGTGACGTAAGTCAATTGGCTGCGGAGGCCGAGAGTCGGCGAGCGGGAGGAGCCGTCCGGCCGAGACCCACTGTGCGTGCATCTCTTCAACCCCGCCGTCGACAAGTTCACCGACTTCTTCATCACCCGCCTGTTCAAGTGATCGACACGGCACCGCAGCCGACCGCACCAGCGTGCACGGCGGTATGGCGAAGGGGCCGACAGCTCACGCTGCCGGCCCCTCATCGTGTGAGCCGCGCCGCACCATTGGTCCTGCGGATCAGGGGCCGGTGGTGCGTCACTTCGCCTGCAGGGGTCCTGCGAAGGACTTGCGCAGCGACGCGGGGGCGGCCAGGGGGAGGAGCGCGGCGAGCATCTTGCCCTTGACTGTGCTCGGCTGCCGCGTCAGCTCGACATCGACGCGGGTGCCGTCGTCCTCGGGGGTCATCCGGAAGACCCAGCCGCCGCCGGCTCCGAAGAGCTTGGAGTCGAGCGTGGTGATGGTGACCGTGTCACCGGCCGGCTCCCACTCGTAGCGTGCGCGCTCCCAGGCCGCGGCGGTCCCCTCGGTGACCTCGGCCCAGGTGTCACCGAGTTCGTGGACCTCGAAGTGTGCGGCGTCGATCGTGGGCCAGGTCTCGGCGCGCGAGGGGCCGAAGTCGGTCAGCGCCTCCAGCACATCCTTCGGGCCGAGTTTGGAGACGAGATGGAACCGTACGACTGCCATGGGATGCCCTCACCTAGAAGTAACCGTTCTGACCGGTGACGAGAGATTCCCACGGCGTCTCGTCACCTGTCAAGGTGGTTACTCTGGAGGGTTCGGCTACCCGTCAGGAGGAGGATCACGTGAGGCATGTGTTTCCGTGCGGGACGCCCATGCTCGACTTCGTGGGCCACCCTGAAGGAGCGGCGGGCGCCGGTTCCGATCGAGCGGATCGGCTCCACCGGGCTGCTCGACGAGAAGCCCGGATCCGGCCAGGTGGATGGCTCGTTGCTCAAGCGTGTGCTCAGAAGGGCGCCGGACAGGCACCTGCCCGCTTCATGCGTCCTCCTTCTCTGCTTGGAAGAAGCCCAGCTTCTTCGGCGAGTACGACACCAGGAGGTTCGTCGTCTGCTGGTGGTACACAGGCAGCGCTTCGCTGACCAGCGCAAACAGCGCCCGTCTCGGCTTTGACAGGATTACTGGCCCGGGAATGGTCCGGATCTTGACCGATGCGGTTCCTCGGACTGGATGGCCGCCCGGTGCCACTCAGCGGGCGGAGCCGAAAAAATGGGGTGCCGCCTACTGCGTCCGCTCGCACTCTGGTGTGACATAGCCATCGGCCGATACCGCCCTGTACGCCGATCCCGCACGCTGCTGGCGTAGAGCGATAACCCGCTTGCCGTGGCCGCGTGCGGTGGTGGCCATCCGTCGTGAGCTATGACGGTCCCACATGGCACATGTCGTAGAAACCGTCCACGGGCGTCCAGGTGGTCCAGGGTGAGCGTGTAGGTCCAGGTCAGGGCCCTGTGACGCGGGAGCGTCCACGGGGTTGGTGACACGGACGTGACACGTGAGGATGCCGTCTCCGCCGCGTGCTGTGCTTCGAGGTGGCGGACACGGTATGCCTCTGTGTATTCGGTCGCGGCCTGACGTTTCGCGGCTTCTCATCGCAGGCGCTTCTGGTGTGCTTCCTCCAAGTCAGCCAGTCGCTTGCGTTCGGCTGCCTTTCCGCGAAGGCCGACCTCCTGCACGATCTCGCTGAGCTGGTCCTCAAGAGGGCATGCGGCCGTGTCGGCCCACTCGCCGGCCGAGTGCGGCAGCCCGCCGCTGACACAGATTCGCAGACGGTCAGCGGGGGAGTAGTCGTGGCGAGGGGTTCTGACCCAGGAGTACTTCTGCGCATCCGCGAGTTCCTTCTGCGTGGGGACGTGCTCGGCCCGGTCCTGTTCCTGCAGGACGCGGAATTCGTATGTCTGGCCCTGCGCCGTAATGGTGAAGTGAGCTGGGTCGCTTCGCGGACGATGCGGTGGTGGTGCATTCGGTTTACCGATTGCGGCGATGTGCCCCGCCTTCTGTGTTGCGGTGAGCAGGGCATGGATGAGTCGGAAAGCCCGGTTCTGCACGGACCTGGTCAGCCCCATGGGATGAGAGAGACCCTGCAGGGCTTTGACGACTGGATGCGGCTGCACGAGTCGTGCAGGTACCGGAACGGGTGTCAGCGTGGCCAAGCGCCAGGCGGGCGTGTCGACGAGTCGGATTTCATAGCCGTCACGGCGCCAGCCTCCGTGCAGCTCTTTGGTCTTCGGGATCTTTCCCGATCTCCGGGCAGCGGGACACGGACTGGCCATTTCTCGGTCTCCCGGCCGCTGGCTTCCCTTTTGACGATCCGGCCGCCCGCCTCCTCAAGCTCTTCCAGGAGTTGCTCCGTGACGGACTTCTTCCCTCTTGAGGGGCGGTGTTGGGGCTCGATGGTGGTGGCGGTGGCGGCGTGGCTACCTGGTTGCCGGCTTTCTGCCTGCCGGAGGCGGCTGGCGACTGCGCTGCAGCTTTCTGCACGGGAGCGGTGCCTGTGGCACGAGATTTAGGCTGTGGCCTGTGTCCCCTGCACCTCGCAGTGCTTCCATGGTCCCCCAGATCTGGGCGGCCGCACGGTCGCCCGACACAGCTCGCCGCGCCCCAGGCCCCAGCAGTTGGGCACCACCGAAAACCTCCGACCTCCCGGGTCCAGGGGTGGGCGACGCGGGCGGTGGCGAACAGGCCGCCCCCGATCTGGGTCTCGTTCTCAGCGGTCAGGTACAACCAGGCCACACGCAACGGATGCCGCATGCTCTTCCAGCATCTGATGGACGACCGCGGGAAGCACGGCGTCGAGACGGTCGTCGACGTCACGCTGGTCGGCCGCTACTACGAGCGGTTCGCCGACCTTGCCGTGTCGGTCGCCCGGCGAGTGGTCTACCTGGTCACCGGCGAGCATGCCGACGAGCTGACCACAGACGCGTCAATCACCCCGAGAACCCGGCCTGCGACGGCTCGGCCCCTTTCCGGTTGTGATGCGGGGAGGCTCAGCGTGCCAGGGCGCGCCGCCCCTCGATTCCCGGCGTCCAGCATCGTGGCGAACCGCTACGGCCAGGGCTGCCCGGCGGTCACTTCCCCGGCCGTCTGGCCGGCCGCCCTGGCCCGGGGGCGGGCAGGTCACCGGCCTGGACATCGACGTTCCCTGGATCTTCTGGGTCGCCGAGATCGCCGGGGCTGCTGACCCTGCGCCCGATGGTTACGGCGGCGTGAGCGTGGGTGGATACGGCTCTCCTCATCTTTGTGTGGTCCATGGTCCGAAGCGCCTGGCGTCACGATCACCGCAGCTACTCGCGTTCACTCATGTCGTCTGTCGAGGCCGAGCTGTTGCTCCAGCTGGCTGCGAATCTCGGTGGGGAGTTGGCCTGTTCGCGCCCAGTCGACGATCAGTTCGGCCACGTGCCGCAGTTTGATGTTGGTGTTCTGGGAGGTGCTCCGCAGCACGTCCCAGCCCTGGTCGGGAGTCAGTTGTCCTACTGCCAGGATGACCCCGATGGCCTGATCGACAACGGCGTGCGAGCGCACTGCCTTCTTGAGCTGGAGGTTTTCGTCCTCCAGCCGCAGCACGGTGTCCATGGAGGTCTCAGGGGGTGCGGGGAGCTGGGGGAGTTGCTGTGTCGTGTCCGCTTCGGACGTCAACGTCGCCTCCGGGGTATCGGGAGTCCGGCGTCAGTTCGATTCATCTCATGCCCAGGAACTCGGCGCCGTCACGCCGGCTGCGAAAGCCGGTCCGGCGCTCTGGTGTGTCAGCCACCCAGGGGTCGTGCCGATGTCGTCACCGGTCACCTTCCGTTGTTCGTGCGTGCGGAGGTGCCGTCCGCAACTGCTGGTTCCGGCTGCCGTGTTCGGCGTCGTGCTGAGCAAGGAGGGCGAGGAGATCCGCCACTGTCGGCCCGGAGTCTGCCGGGTGCCGCAGGTTGGTCCCCTCTTCGATCCGGTACTCGTTGGAGCGTCCTTGGCGGGTGTGGGTGAGATACCCGTCCTCCTCCAAATCCGAAATGATCTTCTGGACGGCCCGCTCGGTGAGCTGGCATCGCGCGGCGATGTCGCGGATGCGGGTGGTGCGGTCCTCGGCGATCGCGGCCAGCACGCGGGCGTGATTGGTCAGGAACGTCCAGCCTGTATGTGACTCGGGTACTCCACGCATCACCTCAGGATAGACGTATTATTCACGTATACGAAAGAGCGAAAAACTTTTCCGGTATCTCTTGACGGGTGAACGGTGGGGCGTGGACGCTTGCGGGGTCAGAGTCGGGTGGATGCCTAGGGAGCGCGGCCATGTCAGAGCGTGCGCCTACTGTGCAGCCCGAGAGCGGTGAGAGGCCCCCGCTCGCGTGGGCCCCAGGCCACTACCCCCCGCGGGAGGGCACTGCGGCCGGCGAGGCCACGCAGGATGCGCGCACTGAACTCGCGTGCATGGACAACCTGGTGGACACG
The DNA here is from genome assembly GCF_042885015.1 of Streptomyces sp. NPDC058086. NCBI lineage: Bacteria > Bacillati > Actinomycetota > Actinomycetes > Kitasatosporales > Streptomycetaceae > Streptomyces > Streptomyces sp. NPDC058086. The sequence goes on from NZ_JBHVST010000113.1 coordinate 11,035, forward strand.
GTCCACGGAGACCCGCTGCCCGAGCCAGTGCAGCAGCAACTGACCGCCGCCGCTATCGGCCTCGACACGCCGCGGGCCGAGCCCTGTGGCGTGAAGGGATGACCACGATGGAGCCTCCAAGGCTGTCGGTCACCCGGTTCACCACCGCCGACGGCGTCGCCGTGCTGGCCTTGCGTGGCGAAGTCGACCTCACTACCGGCGCGGAGATCCAGCGCGCGCTCCTGGGCCCCGACGGCGAAGCCACCCGGCACACCGTGATGGACCTGAGTCAGGTGACCTTCATGGACTCCACGGGCATCAACGCCCTGATCGGGGCTCACCAGGCCGCCACTGCCATCCAGGGCTGGGTACGCGTGGCCGGCCCCACCCCCTACATCCTGCGCGTCCTTCAGCTCGTCGGCCTCGACACTGTGATCACCTGCTATCCCACGCTCCAACAGGCCCTGAGCAGCTAGAACATCGTCCCCGTTCTGCTGGCCCGAGCCCACCGGCGTCTGTCGCTTTCCCTCAACATCTGGAGGTCCCGTCGAGGTCGCTCGGAAAGCTCGCCCTGGCTGGGAGGCTCCCCGCAGCACCGCCGACGATCAGAGCTGGCCGAGGCTCGGTGCCTGGCTCAGCCTCCGCCCTTGGGCCAGGATGTGGTCAGCCCAATACCTCGAGTGGGTGGCGCGCGCCCGACGGTCGCCCGGTGGCCGGCCCCCGGCGGGTCGCCCCGAGCATGCCAGCCAGGCGGGGCGCCGGGCGCGAGCGGGGCCTCACGGGACGCCGGGGCGGCCACGGCCTCGCCGTTCGCTGGGCGCGTTCATCCCGGCGGTGGGGCGTCGCCGGCCTCACCGGAGCCGCTCGCGCAGGGCCGCGGAAGCGAGGACCGGGACGGTCGGTGGTGCGGACACCCGAACCTCGTTGGTGCTGGTCGGCGGGTAAGCAACGGGCGTTCTGTCTTCCGCGGATGGTCGATCACGCCGCCCTCGACCATCCCGACGTCCGGGGCGAGGAGGCTGTTGGCGGGCGGCTTGTCCGGAGCGGACGGGTGAGGACGTGTGGGTGCGGTCTTCTTGGCCTGATGGACATCGTGCAGCTTGTCCACGTGCGCTTCCAGCGAACTCTCACCGATCCGGTCCCGGACCGGTCCATTGCCTTCGGTTCTTTGCCCCGCATCTGTCGAAAATTCGCCAGTCCCCCCGCTCCCGTCAGGTGCCGTCAGACAACTCATTCGGTCGGAGGGACGTGAGGCCGTCCAGGCCATGGCCTCGCGGCTACCGGACGGCAGCGAAGGCTGCAGCGGTTCATGCGACAGTCCACCTGTCGCTCTGGCGGCGAACGCCCTTCACGGCCGTGTCCTTCGGTGCGGTCCTCGGCCGGGCCTCCTGTCGCAGGCCGCATATGTTGCCTCACGAGTGTTTGAGCGGCGCTGAGGCGTGCGCGCGCCCGGTATGACCCATACGAAGCGAGAGACAGAGCGAAAGTACGAAGCCCCGTCGGCCAATGACACCGCGTGGCTGCCGGACCTCACCAGCGTGGACGGCATCGCATCGGTCGTGGGCAAGGACCTCGACGAACTGGACGCCGTGTACTACGACACTGACGACCTGCGCCTGGTCGGAGCGTCGGCAACGCTCCGGCGCAGGACCGGTGGGGCTGATGCGGGCTGGCACCTCAAACTGCCCATGTCCGGAGACAGCCGGGAGGAAGTGCAGGTCCCGTTGTCCGACATGGTTCCCGACGCCCTGCGTGACCTGGCGCTCTCTCGCACCCGAGGGGTAGAGCTGAGGCCAGTGGTCCGTATCCGGTCCACACGCAGCACGCGGCACCTCCTCGATTCCGAAGGCGCGGTCCTCGCCGAGCTGAGCCTCGACAAAGTCCGCGCGGAGTCCCTTCTGGCCACGACCACACCGGCCTCATGGACTGAGATGGAGGTCGAACTCACCGAGGACGCCGATCCCTTGCTGCTCGACCTCGTGGACAAGGCGCTGCGCAAGAAGGGCATCGACCGCGCGAGTAGTCCGTCCAAGCTGAGCCGGGCCCTGGAGGAGACAGGAGCGGGAGCGTCGCGTCTGCCGGACGCACGTGCCGAGATCGTCGTACCCGGCTCGGCCGCCGAAGAGGTCCTCCGGTATGTGGACGGACAGGTGCACGCCCTGGTGGACCTCGATCCCGCGGTACGCCGCGGCCTGCCGGACTCGGTGCACAGGATGCGCGTCACCTGCCGCCGACTGCGCAGCACCCTGCGTTCCTACCGGGCAGTGCTGGAGCGTGAGGTCACCGATCCGATCCGAGAGGAGCTCAAGTGGCTGGGCGGCGAGCTGGGTGCCGAACGCGACCAGGAGGTCCTCATGAAACGGCTCGGCCTGCGCGTCGGGGCCTCGCCCCCGGAGCTGGTCCTTGGGCCCGTCGAAGCCAGGTTGCAGGTGTGGAACGTATCCCGTACCTCCAAGGCACGGCAGCGCACTCTCGACGCCCTGGTCTCACCCCGTTACCTGGCGCTTCTCAATTCCTTGGCCATGCTCACGCAGCAGCCCCCGCTGCGTCGTAAGGCCGCTCGCAAGCCGGAGAAGGTCATGGTCAAGGCAATCCTCAAGGAGTATGACCAACTCGCCGGCCGGGTGGCACACGCGCTGGAGCCATCCCCCGGGACGGAACGCGACGCGGCCCTCCACCAGGCCCGCAAGGCGGCGAAGAAGACGCGGTACGCCACCGAACCGGCGCGCGCCTCGCTCGGCAAACCCGCCAAGCGGCTCGGTAAGCGCGTCAAGGTCGTACAGAAGGTGCTCGGGGACCATCAGGACACTGTCCTCGCGCGGGACGCCCTGGGACACCTGGCTCTGGCGGCGCAGGCGGCGGGAGAGCCGAGTTTCACCTGGGGCTTGTTGTACGGACAGGAGCAGGCCCTGGCCGAAGGTCGCGAACGGGAGCTGCCGGCCGCGTGGGCCGATGCGTCGAAGCCCGGGCTGCGCAAGGCGCTCGTTCACTGAGAGGTCGTTGGTTCCCGTTTGGCGGGCCGTGAGTGATCGGCGTCGAGGGCCGCGTACCCGCCGGCCGCTGCCGTTCACCGGGCGGTCGGTGTAGAGAAGCACGTCCGGCTTGCCCTACGTGCCTCTCGCCCTGGACGGCGTTGATGAGACCCCGCCGGCCCTCGGCCGCCTCGGCGAAGGTATCGAGCGCGACCTTCGTACGCGTTTGAACCAGCACGCCTCCTGGAACAGCACGGTGTCTGGCAGGGCACCGCGGGCTACGTCCGGATGCGAGGCGTGCGGATGCGGGCGATGCTCGCCGAATGACCGAGCGTTCCGTGATCGTTTGGCCGCCCACCAAGGGGGGAGGGGCGCCAAGCGCGTGTGGACGGGCAGCCCGTGGGGGCGGCCTGCAGTCTGTGTGCTTTGGCCGAGATCATGGGGCGGGCGGGTTGGACGGGTATGGATGAGATCGATGTGGCGGACTCACCGATCATCGAGTGGTACGGCGGCGGCTCTGAGGTGTGGTGACGGCACACTTGAACCTCCAGCGTCAGTCTGCGCCTGCATGGCTTCGCCGCCCAGCAGGTGACGACGTTCGGGGCGGGGAAGAACCGATTCGTGAGGCCCTGGAAGGGGTCGGCGCTGATTCCCTGAGTCCGCGGGCTTACCAAGATCGCTGTGAAGGAGGTCGGCCGGGCGGACGTCAACGGCGTACGGCGCGGAGTTTTTCGCCGACGGCGACTACCTACTTGGTCTCGCCCCTGCCGTGCGGCCCCGACCGCAAACGAAGTCTCACAGCAAGGTCGGCATAGCGCAGCGAACTGGCCTTCGGCCTTCTGAGGTACCCGGCGGGACTCGCTCTGGGAGCGCACCAAGGGCGACCTCCCTGCAGAGCCGGAAGAAGGTCGAGAGCGAGGGGGGACTCGTCAATGCTCTGCTCAGTCGCCGACCAGCCTCGGGGCGGGGCCTCGATCATTGGCATTATCGTCGGCCGTCGGGGTACCTGCGACTCACCCCCCCCACATGAGGAAGCGAGAACGCCGTGAGCGAGCGCCGCCCGGAGGCCCCTGGGAGCAGCGGGAAGCCGATACCGAAGCCGGTACCCAGGGATCCGCCCGATCAGCAGGCCACCGCCGCCGAGGACGCCTGGGACGTCGTCGGCGACCCGACGCAGTCCACCGTCGAGGAGCAGCCGGACCTGGAGATTCCCGATACGGACGAGGCCGGTACCGGCCGGAGGGGCGCCCCGCACTCCGGCAGCCGACGTCCGGAGCATCCCGTGCCCGACGAACCGCCCGCCTGACGCTCCGCGTGCCGCGGGAGCCCTGGCGGGTGACGCTGGGAGAGATGCCCGCGACTGGTGGCAGGAGTCCGGCTGCCCGAGAGGACATGTCATGGGTGTACGTACCTGGGTCAGCGATTGGCCCGTCTACCGACAGCTGACCGGAGTCGATCCGCTGGCGCGTGGCCGGGCCGCCATGTCGGCCCACACGCGGCAGCTCAGCCCGCGCACCGACACCGCCGAACGGGTGGTTTCTTCCATCTGTCCCTACTGTGCGGTCGGCTGCGGCCAGCAGATCTACGTCAAGGACGACAAGGTGGTCCAGATCGAGGGCGACCCAGCGTCGCCCATTAGCCGAGGCCGCCTCTGCCCAAAGGGATCTGCCACCCTTCAGCTCACCACAGGCTCCGCCCGCCGCCACGAGGTTCTCCACCGACGCCCGTACGCCACCGACTGGGAGTCCCTCGACCTGGAGACGGCCATGGACATGGTCGCCGACAGGGTGGTCGAGACACGGCGTGCGACCTGGGAGTGGGAGAAGGACGGGCTGCGCACCGCACGCACGCTCGGCATCGCCAGCCTCGGTGGCGCGACCCTCGACAACGAGGAGAACTACCTGATCAAGAAGCTGTTCACCGGGCTCGGCGTCGTACAGGTGGAGAACCAGGCGCGGGTCTGCCACAGCTCCACCGTCGCGGGCCTGGGCACCTCCTTCGGCCGCGGCGGCGCCACCACCTTCATGCAGGATCTGCAGCATGCCGACTGCATCGTCATCCAGGGTTCCAACTTCGCAGAGGCGCACCCGGTCGGGTTCCAGTGGGTCATGGAGGCCAAGGAGCGTGGCGCCTGCATCATTCACGTCGACCCACGCTTCACGCGCACCAGCGCCCTCGCCGACCTGCACGTTCCGATCCGGGCCGGCAGCGACATCGCGTTCCTCGGCGCAGTGATCAACCATGTGCTCACCGAGGAGAAGGACTTCAGGGAGTACGTGCTCGCCTACACCAACGCAGCCTCGATCGTCAGCGAGGACTTCCAGGACACCGAGGACCTGGACGGCGTCTTCTCCGGACTCGACGCCGACAAGCACCACTACGACCCGCGCAGCTGGCAGTACGAGGGTGTGGAGGTCCAGGCGCCCTCCGGCGACGTCGACGAACAGTACGAGCAGAAGACACAGGGCTCGGGCCGCGCCGAGAGCCACGGGTCGGGAGGAGCGCGGACCGGTGCCCGGCCGCCACGCGACGAGACGCTCAGCCATCCGCGCTGCGTCTACCAGATCCTCAAACGCCACTACGCCCGCTACACCCCCGAACTCGTCGAGGAGACCTGCGGAATCCCGCGCGCGACCTTTCTGCGCGTCTGCGAAGCCCTGACCGCCAACTCCGGTCGCGAGCGCACCAGTGCTTTCGTGTACGCGGTCGGCTGGACCCAGCACTCCACCGGATCCCAGTACATCCGCGCCGCCAGCGTCCTCCAGCTCCTCCTCGGCAACATCGGCCGCCCCGGCGGCGGCATCCAGGCCCTGCGCGGCCATGCCTCCATCCAGGGCTCCAGCGACATCCCGACCCTCTACAACCTCCTCCCCGGCTACCTCCCGATGCCGCACGCCCACGCTCACGAGGACCTGGACACCTTCGTCGAGGCCACCCGCACCGACAAGGGCTTCTGGAGCAACATGCGGGCCTACTTCGTCAGCCTGCTCAAGGCGTACTACGGCGACGCCGCCACCGCGGACAACGACTTCTGCTTCGACCACCTGCCGCGCCTCACCGGCTCCCACTCCACCTACGACACGGTCATGGCGCAGCTCGACGGCGACTGCAAGGGCTACTTCCTGATGGGCGAGAACCCGGCCGTCGGGTCGGCCAACACCCGCCTCCAACGGCTGGGCATGGCCAACCTGGAATGGCTGGTCGTCCGGGACTTCTCCCTCATCGAGTCCGCCACCTGGTGGCAGGACGGACCGGAGATCGAAACGGGTGAACTGAGCACCGCATCGATCCCTACCGAGGTCTTCTTCTTCCCGGCCGCGGCTCACACCGAGAAATCCGGCTCGTTCACCAACACCAACCGGTGGATTCAGTGGCACCACGCGGCCGTGGAACCGGAAGGGGACGCCCGCAGCGACCTGTGGTTCATGTACCACCTGGGCCTCCGCATCAAGGAGAAGCTGGCCGACTCGACCGACCCCATGGACCAGCCCGTCCGAGACCTCACCTGGGACTACCCCGTCGAAGGGCCCCTGCACGAGCCGGTCGCCGACACGATCCTGGCCGAGATCAACGGACACGGCCCGGACGGCGGTCCGCTCTCCGCCTACACGGAATTGAAAGACGACGGATCCACACGCTGCGGCTGCTGGATCTACTGCGGCGTGTTCGCCGACGGCATCAACCACGCCGCTCGCCGCACACCCCACACCGAGCAGGACTACGTAGCCGCCGACTGGGCCTGGGCCTGGCCCGCCAACCGCCGCATCCTCTACAACCGTGCCTCCGCGGCCCCCGACGGCAGCCCGTGGAGCGACCGCAAGGCATATGTGTGGTGGGACGGCGCGGAGGGGAAGTGGACCGGTCACGACGTCCCCGACTTCATACCCGACCGCGCGCCCGACCACGTGCCACCGGAAGACGCGACTGGGCCCGACGCCCTGCGTGGCGACGACCCGTTCATCATGCAGGCCGACGGCAAAGGCTGGCTGTACGCGCCCGCCGGCCTGGAGGACGGGCCGCTTCCCACCCACTATGAGCCGCAGGACTCGCCCTTCCCTAACGCCCTCTATCCCTCGACCGCGCGCTCGCCCGTACGGCAGCTGCTGCCGCGCGAGGGCAACCGCTACCACCCCAGCGGCGACGAGCCGGGCGCGGAGGTCTATCCGTACATCGTCACCACCCACCGTCTCACCGAGCACTTCACCGCCGGAGGCATGAGTCGCTGGTCTCCCTACCTCTCCGAGCTTCAGCCCGAGTTCTTCTGCGAGCTCTCCCCGCAGCTGGCTGCCGAGCGCGGCCTGGAGCACGGCGGCTGGGCGACGATCATCACCGCCCGCAATGCCGTCGAGGCGCGCGTCATGGTCACCGAGAGGCTTAAGCCATTGACCGTGCACGGGCGAACCGTCCACCAGATCGGGCTGCCCTTCCACTGGGGGCCGAACGGGATCTCCACGGGGGACGCGGCCAACGAACTCATGGCCATCGCGCTCGACCCCAACGCCCATATCCAGGAGGACAAGGCACTCACCGCCGACATCCGCCCCGGCCGCCGACCTCGCGGGCCCGGCCTGCCGAAGCTGGTCGCGGAGTACCGCCGACGCGCGGGCATCACCGAGACGACCGGGACGGAGACCCGAACATGACGGACCGAAACCTGCTGAGCGGCCCCGAACCGGATCCGGCCCGCGACGCCGGCCACCCCGACCCCCCGGAACGCGTCGGATTCTTCACGGACACGTCGGTCTGTATCGGCTGCAAAGCCTGCGAAGTGGCCTGCAAGGAGTGGAACGCGATCCCGGACGACGGGATGCCGCTGAGCGGCATGAGCTACGACAACACCCAGGGGCTGGGCGCCTCCACATGGCGTCATGTCGCCTTCATCGAACAGAAGGTGCCTGCGCCGGAGGGTCGCACCGAGCTCTCGCTCATCGAAGGGACACTGACGGCTCCCGACCCCCCGCAGGCGCCGGGCGACATGCGCTGGCTGATGTCCTCGGACGTCTGCAAGCACTGCACCCACGCGGCCTGCCTGGACGTCTGCCCCACCGGCTCCCTGTTCCGCACGGAGTTCGGCACGGTCGTCGTCCAGGAGGACATATGCAACGGCTGCGGCTACTGCGTGCCTGCCTGCCCGTACGGGGTGATCGAGCAACGCCCGCACGACGGAAGAGCATTCAAATGCACGATGTGCTACGACCGCCTCAGCGTGGGACAGGAACCGGCCTGCGCGAAAGCCTGCCCCACCCAGTCCATCCAGTTCGGCCCACTGGACGAGCTGCGCGAACGCGCCGCCCTGCGTGTGGACCAACTGAATGAACAGGGCGTGGAAGGCGCCCACTTGTACGGACACGATCCGCAGGACGGGGTCGGTGGTGACGGGGCCTTCTTCCTCCTTCTCGACAAGCCGGAGGTGTACGGACTTCCGCCCGACCCTGTGGTGACCACCCGTGATCTCCCGGCCATGTGGAAACACGCGGGAACCGCCGCACTGTCCCTGGCCGGGGGCATCGCGCTTGCCTTCGGACTGGCCGGCCGAACCAAGGGGGCACGATGAGCAGGACCCGGCAGCGTCGCGGCGAGCAACTCATGGTTCCGCGAGAGGAATTCGAGTCCTACTACGGGCGTCCGATCATCCACGCTCCATCGTGGGCAGCCCGCGACATCGCGGGGTACTTCTTCCTCGGCGGTCTCGCCGGAGCAGGCTCGGTGCTCGCCGCAGGTGCTCAACTCAGCGGGCGCCCCCGTACCGCCACCGCGATGAAGGTCTCGTCCCTCGCCGCTGTCTCGCTGTCGGCCGCCGCCCTGATCCATGACCTGGGCAGACCCGGCCGGTTCGCCAACATGCTGCGGGTTTTCAAACCCACGTCCCCGATGAGCGTGGGCTCCTGGCTGCTCAGCGCGTACGGCCCCGCCGCCGGCACAGCCGCACTATGCGCCGTCACCGGGCGGCTGCGCCGGGCGGGCGCCACCGCGACCGCGGGAGCCGCGCTGCTCGGGCCGATGCTGGCCTCGTACACCGCGGTTCTTGCCGCTGACACCGCCGTTCCCGCCTGGCACGGAGCTCACCGAGAGCTCCCCTACTTGTTCACGGCGTCTGCGACGGCCGCCGCCTCGGGGATGGCGTTGATCGTCGCGCCACCGCGCGAGAGCGGTCCCGCGCGGTGGGCGGCGGCACTCGCCGCAGCGGCCGAAAGTGTGGCGACCCAGGCCGCCGAACGACGCCTGGGCATGGTTGTCGAGACCTGGCGCGAAGGCCGCGCGGGCACACTCATGCGCACCGCCCGCCTCCTCACCCTGGCGGGCGCCGCGACCGCGGCACTGGCCGGCGGCCGCAGCCGGCCGGCCGCCCTGGCCGGTGGGCTCGCACTGCTCGCGGGTTCCGTGTGCACCCGCTTCGGCATCTTCGCGGCGGGCATCGCGTCCGCGGAGCACCCGAAGTACACCGTCATACCTCAGCGGAATGGAGTGTGACCCCGATGGTCACTGTGTCCCTCACCGGAGCGTCCAAGCGGGACGCCGCCTCCGTCTTCGACGTCCTGAGGACGGCGTTCCCCACCGACCGGCCCTCCGACGCCGCGCCCCAGGAGCAGCCGGGGGAGCACCCTGTCGTGTGGACCGCGGAGTTCGAGCCGACGCAGGAGCGCATACCCACCGGACCGACCCCGCTGGAGGGTTCGCTCACCGCCACGCTGCAGGGCGGCTATGTCGCCGTGGACCAGCTTTGCGAAGCCCTGCGAGCCGCGTTCGCCGTTCACGAGCGGGGTACGGCGTCGGGAGACCAGGAGAAGGAGGTCGACCTGCAGCTCCGGAGGAAGCAGTAGCGACACGCAGACCGCATCTCGCAACCCCATGCGCGCCTGAGCGGCCCCCGACCACGAGGAGAGGAGCGACATGGTGCAGATCGGGTACACGATGATGACCGAGCAGGCCGGCCCGAGGGAGCTCGTCGGCCATGTGGTCGGAGCCGAGTGGGCCGGCTTCGATTTCTCCGTCACACCGGATCACTACTTCCCCTGGCTGGAGTCCCAGGGCCACGCCTCCTACGCATGGAGTGTGCTCGGTGCCGCCGCCCAGGCCACCGAACGCATTCCCCTGATGACGTACGTGACGTGCCCGACGACCCGGTATCACCCGGCGGCGGTGGCCCAGAAGGCCGCCACCATGCAGCTCCTCTCCCAGGGACGCCTCCGCCTGGGGCTGGGCTCCGGGGAGAACCTCAACGAGCGTGTGGTGGGCGGTGGTTGGCCCGTCGCGCACGTCCGGCTGGAGGTGCTGGAGGAGGCGGTGGAGATCATTCGCTCTCTCTTCGCGGGAGGGAATGTCAATCACCATGGTGTCCACTTCGACGTCGAGAACGCCAGACTGTGGGACCTGCCCGACGCACTCCCGCTGATCGGTGTCGCGGTCTCCGGTGACCGCTCGTGCGAACTCACCGGCCATCTCGCCGACCCTCTGATCGCTACTGAACCCAAGCAGGCACTGATCTCCGCGTTCGATCGGCACGGCGGCGCGGGCAAGCCCACCTACGGCTTCGGTCCAGAGGGTGTCTGCTGAGAGCGCGTAGTCCCCCACGTGTGCTCGGCTGCGTTCTCGGTCGCGAGCGGTGTCATTCCATACGGCGGTGGTCTTCCTTGCTCCAGGCGCGGGTGTCGCGGGGCGGGAGGTATGGCTCTTCACCCTTCGGGAGTCCGCCGATGACGGCACGCTGGCGGGCCAGTTCCGCGTCGAATTCGAGGCCGAGCAGGACCGCGATATTGCTGAACGACAGCCACATCAGGAAAACGATCACGCCGGCGAGCGTGCCGTACGTCTTGTTGTACGACGCGAAGTGAGCGACGTAGAACGCGAATCCCGCTGAGGTGATCATCCAGACCAGCAGGGCCAGCACGCTGCCTGGAGTGACCCAACGGAAGCCGCGGCCCTTCACGTTCGGCGCCGCCCAGTACAGGGTCGCGATCATGACCATGACCAGGGTGACCAGTCCCGGCCACTTCGCGATCGACCACACCTTCAGCGTGGCGTCCCCGATTCCGAGCGCCGCACCGGCCGCGCGGGCCAGGCCGCCAGTGAACACCACGATGAGTGCGCTGATCACCGTCAGGACCAGCAGCACCACGGTGACACCGACCCGGATCGGCAGCACCTTCCACACGGGACGTCCCTCGGGCATGTCGTACACCACGTTGGCACTGCGGATGAACGCCGCGATGTAGCCGGAGGCGGACCACACCGCCAGCACGATGCCGACCACGGCCACGATCGAGCCGAGGCCGCCGGGCGCCTGAAGCTGCCGTACCGCGTCGCTGATGATGGTCCGGGCCGAACTCGGCGCCAGTTTCTCGATGTTGTCCAGGACTTGCTGGGTCGCCGACCTGCCGGCGATACCGAGCAGTGAGACCAGGACGAGCAGTGCCGGGAACAGCGACAGGACCCCGCAGTAGGTCAACGCGGCGGCTCGGTCGGCGAGTTCGTCGTTCTGGAATTCCCTGACCGTGCCCTTGAGTACCGCCCACCAGGACCGCTTCGGAAGTTTGCTGGGCTTGTCCGGCGTAGGGCGCTCGACCTGCTGTCCGGGTCCCGGTGTCCGTGCCATATCACTGGGGTATCCCGGCCCGGCTCGAACATGCGTCGGCGTCGCCTTTGTTGCATTGGTCCGCTCAGCCGTTCAGGATGCCCGGCAGGGCCAGCGCCGCCAGCAGCGTCGTGCCCATCAGCATCCACGCCACGTAGTCGCCGATGTGGCCGGACTGCAGGCGTCGTAGCGGAGCCGTCCATGACGGTTCGCCGAGCGGCTTCGGGCGGGTCACGGCGAGCGTGGCCAGGCCGAGGGCCAGCAGGGTCGAGGTGAGGCCGAGGAGTAGTCCGGCAAGGGTCCAGTGCGGCGAGGGGGCGGCCCCGCCGGACACGGCGCGCCCGACCGCGGCGGCGAAGCCAGGGACCGCGCCCACGGCGAGGGACGCGACGAGCAGCACGGCGGGGACCGCGGTCATGGTGTCCGGTACCCGGCTCAGCCGGTGCCGGGTCTCCGGTTCCTCTCCGATGCCGGTGGTCTCGTACGACGACTCGTCGCCTGGCTGGACGCCGAGGCCGAAGAACACCCGCGCGGCGACCCGGAGCACCGCGCCCGCGGTCACCGCCGACACGGCGACGAACAGCACGGTCAACGGGCCGCCGACCGACTCCTCCAGCACCGCCTTCCCGAGCCCGATGCCGAAGGGCGGCAGACCGGCGAGGCTCAACGCGCCGACGACGTACAGTACGGCGACTCCGCGCAGCCTGCGGGCGCGCCCGTGCAGGGCGTGTTCGTCCACCGAGCCGTACCGGTCGAGGAGCACGCCGGTGCAGGCGAACAGGGCGGCTTTCACCCCTGCGTGGCCCAGGATGTACAGCGCGACCCCGTCGTCGGCCTCGGGACTGAGGCTGCCGATCCCGATGAGGAAGAGCCCCATGTGGGCGACCGTGGAGTACGCCAGCAGCCGTTTGATGTGCCGCTGGTACCAGCACATGACCGCGCCGACCACGCCGGTCAGTACGCCGAGGACGACGAGGGCGCGCTCCAGGTCGGACGCCGGGATTCCAGCGGGGCCGGAGAAGACCGTCCGGTAGATCCGCCAGACGCCGTAGGCGCCGAGTTCGACCATGACGCCGGACAGCAGCATGCACACGGGCGTGGGGGCGACCGCGTGCGCGTCCGGCAGCCAGAAGTGGAACGGCACGGCCGCGGCCTTCACCAGCAGGCCGGTCAGGACCAGCGCGAAGGCCGCGAGGGTGAGGGCGTCGGGGCCGCCGTGCCGGTCGAGACCCTGGCCGATCTTCACCATGGCGAGTTCGCCGGTACGCGCGTACAACAGGCCGATGCCCATCAACACGGCATACGCACCAAGGGAGTTGATGACACCAAAGGACAACGCGCCCTGCACGGCCTTCGCCTCCTCGACGCGGTGACCGGTCAACGCGTACGCCACGACACTCATCAACTCGAAGAACACGAAGGCGTCGAACAGGTCCCCCGCGATCGCGAAGCCGCACATGCCGCCCTGGAAGAGCAGCATCAGGGCGGGGAAGGAGCCTGCGTGGCGACGGGGCGGTTCGTCGAAGTAGTGCCAGGAGTACGCCAGAGCCGCCACGGTCAGGAGCGAGGCGAGCGCGGCCATGCCGAGGCCGGGGCCGTCCCCGACGAGGACGATCCCGACGCTCTCGCCGCCCTCGGGGGTCCAGCCGCCCACCCATTCGGTCAGGGGCGGCGAGGAGTTGAGCAGGAGGACGATCGCGAGTCCGGCCGTGCCCGCGGCGAAGGCGCACCCCACCGTCTCGGCGACGACGCGGGGCAGGCGGTGCCCGCCGGCGACGAGGAGAGCGGCTCCGAGCAGGGGGACGGCGACGAGCACCGGCAGCAGGTGGTGCATCAGCCGCGCAGCTCCGAGAGTTCGTCGGGGTCGACCGTGCCATGGCGCTTGGAGATCTGCAGAACCAGGGCGAGCAGTACGGCGGTCACCGTCGCCCCCACGACCACATCGGTGAGGGCGAGGGCCTGGACCACCGGGTCCACCACGGGGCGCGAGCCGGGCTTCAGGTCGGAGAAGACGGGCGCGGTGCCGCCGTCGCGATAGCCGACGGCCAGCAACAGGACGTAGGTGGCGGACTGGCAGACCGCGAGACAGCCCACGGCGTGGATGAGATTCCGGCTGGTCGCCAGCCCGTAGCAGCCGACAAGGAACACCCAGGCGGCGACGAGATACGGCAGGACCGACATCAGTTCCCGTCTCCTTTCTCGATCTCCACGGCCTGGTCCAGGAAACGGGCGAGCAGCACGACGACCGCGCAGGCGACCTCCATGCCGATGGCCGCGTTCAGCAGCGGGACGGTGCCGCCCGACGACAGGGTGTTGAACGTGCCATAGGGAAGGAAGTTGGCGAGGACGGCGGTGCCGGCGACGGCGCCGGCGAGGCCCAGCACGAGGTAGGCGGAGGCCGCGAGAGCGTCGCCGGCCTCGTAGGTGCCCACCGGGCGGATGCGCTCCAGTGCGCGGTAGTCGGCGCCCAGGTAGAGCAGGTGCAGGGCGGTCGCCACCACGACACCGCCCTGGAAGCCGCCGCCCGGGCTGAGCTGGCCGTGCGCGATCACGTACAGGCCGGTGAGGACGGCGACGGGCAAAACGACGAGCGCGTACCGGCGTACGGGGAGCGCGACCTCCTCGGGCTCCGGTTCGGCGCGGTGTTCGTCGCGGGTCTGGCGCAGCAGGACGACGGTGCCGAGGACGGACGCGAACAGGATGCTCATCTCGCCGAGGGTGTCGAAGGCGCGCTGGTCGAAGTTGACGGAAGCGATCGTGTTCGCGGTGTGCCGGGCGAGGGAGGCCCGCACCACCCGGTCCCCGTACGGGTGCCGGTCCCCGCCGAAGCCCGGCAGACCGAAGCAGGCGGCGACCAGCAGGGCCGCGAGGCCCGTACCGCCGACGGCCAGAACGATCAGCCGCACCCGCCGGGTCACCGTTCCTTCTCCTTCCGCCGCTGCGGCCGCCGGACCTTGCGCACGGACAGCATCAGCAGCAGGGGAGTCAGGGCCGAGCCCACAGCAAGCTGGGAGAGCGCCACGTCCGGGGCCTGGAGCACGGTGAACAGAACGGCCAGAACCGTCCCGAGCACCGCCAGCACGAGTGCCTGCCGCGAGGGATCACGGGTGGCCACGGCGGCGGACGCGGACACGGCGACCAGCAGCAGCGCCACGACGATCAGCGGATCATCCACGCCGGCTCCCGGTGAAGCCACCGGCCAGGGCACGGGACGCGGTGAGGTTCCCGCCGATCAACAGGGCACCGACGACCAGGAGTTTCACCAGCGCACGGCCCGGACCCGTGGCCACACACACGGTGACCACGACGCCACCACCGAAAGCCGCGACCGCGTAGGTGAGCCCCCATGCCCGCGGCGGATCTTTCGCCAGATCCTCGGCGAGCAGCCGGGCGAAGACGAGGGTGCCGACCGGCCCCAACAGGGCCAGGAGCAGAGCGAGATCGACGTACGACGGCCGGTCGTAGCCCTGGGCCAGAAGCAGCAGAGTGGGGCAGGCCAGCGAGGTGGACAGGTTCTGTGCCACGACCCGGCGCCGCAGCGGTCCCGTGGCGACGCCCCAGACGGTGGCCCCGACCCCCACGGTGAGCGCGGCCGTCGCGGTGAGGGTCCAGCCGTTCACCACCTGCTCACCGCCCGCCGCGCACCCCACGCCGCGACCGCCGCGACCAGCGCGGCGGACGTGCCTACGACGAGTTCCATGGGGGTCACCGCACTGATGAAGACCAGCCACAGCAGGGCGAGAGCGGCCCACCATGCCAGGATCTCGCCCGCGCCGAGAAGCGTCGTACGCCGGTTCACATGGCACCGCCGGTTCACATGGCACCTCCACCGACGAGACCAACTCGCCCCATTTGGATGGTTTCTTTTGCCGTGTCATCCAAGCATCGCTGTTCCTCCGCCAGGTGACGACGCGCGATTACCTGGCATCCGAAGTGCCCTGGGAGAGAGAAAGGAAACCGGTCACAAGGAGGTGGGGGGTCTCAGGCCGCGCCGCGCATGACCTGGTCACGCTTCGCCAGCGCGTGGAGATCGGGTTTGACGGCCTCGCGGTCGACGACGGTGTCGAGGACGGGGCCGGGAGTCCTGAGCGTGTCGCTCAGGGAGTACCCGCCCTCGCCGCCGGGCAGCCGCGCGTCCAGCGAAGAACGGTGAAGCTCTCCGGGGCCTCCAGCCGATGAGGAGGTCCTCGTGTTGGCCGCTGCGACGGGGAACGGTAGCGGTGGGTCTGGGAGCGGTGATACGGCGCAGGCGCCCACCGTAGGGGCACCAACTAGGACATGTCCGGCCGATCATGTGACTACTCCGTTCCCAAGTCGTTGAACTGGGCATGGGGCGGGGCGATCTGACGGACGCCGAGTGGGAACGGCTACGGCCGTTCCTGCCGGTCAGCAGCAGGCGTTGTGGCCGGTGGCGGGATCACCGGCAGGTGATCAACGGGATCCTGCACAGGGTGCGGACCGGAGTGCAGTGGCGTGACCTGCCCGAACGGTTCGGCCCGTGGGAGACCGTCTATGAACGCCACCGGCTGTGGTCGGGCGACGGCACTTGGGAAGTTCTGCTCCGACAGGTCCAGGCGGCGGCCGATGCGGCGGGTGAGATCGACTGGGACATCTCCGTGGACCCCACCATCGTCCGCGCGCATCAGCACGCGGCCGGCGCCCGCATCGATCCGCCACCGGCACCCGCCGCAAAGGGGGCCGAAGACGTGGAACACCAGGACGAGACACCGTGGCAGAGCCTCGTCGGCCGCCTGGTGGAGGTAGTGCTGGAGGCGAGGGCCTGGGCCGTTCACGCGGCGGGTTCACCAGCAAGCTCCACCTGAGTGCGGACGGCCGCTGCCGCCCGCTGTCTCTGATCGTCACCCCAGGTCAGCGTGCGGACTGCACCCAGTTCATCGCCGTGCTGGAGAAGATCCGCGCCCCCAGGTCCGGCCCGGGAAGGCCGCGCTCGAAACCGGACAGTCTCGCGGCGGAGAAGGCATACAGCAACGGTCCCGTCCGCAAGTATCTGCGGCGACGGGGTATCCGGCACACGATCCCGGAGAAGACGGACAGTCAGGCCGCCCGTCTACGCAAAGGCTCGCGCGGTGGACGGCCACCCGGCTTCGACGAGGACCGCTACAAGAAGCGCAACATCGTCGAGCGGGCGATCAACCGTTTGAAACGGTTCCGGGCGATCGCCACTCGCTACGACAAGCGCGGCTACGTCTTCCTCGGCACCGCCATCGCGGCGAGTGTCGCAATCTGGCTCCGCACATGAAGCTACGCAGCCCAGCAGTAGACACCGTGACTCCTGCGCCGGGCACTGCTGACGAGAACAGCCAGATCACCCACGATCGCGTCGGCGATATCCGTGTCGATGACCTCGCCGTCCTGCCCGCGCTGCGCGGCCCACGACGCAGCGGCGTCACGCAACTTGGGCGCTCGGCGCCGGCGAGTGCGACGGACAGGCGAGGCGAGACCGCGAAGATGACGCATCCGTCATCATCCTGTCCGGCGACGATGCGAGGCTCACCAGCTTCGACGAATTCCTCGAAGCTGCCGCCGACAAGAAGGCATTCCCACTCGACCACTGCCTCTTCGGATCGAAGTTGCCGAGAGAGAGCGACTCGAATGCCCGTCCTGGTCCGGTCTGAAGTGCCGAAGCCGCTGACGTGTCGTCCGACGCCACGAAGAACTTGACGACGATGCTCACCAGCGCATCATGCCTCACTGCCCACGATCGTGATCGGCCGGACAGGTCCTAGGAGGGGCTTCACACTCGTACTGATGGGTCAGTTCGCCGGGTGGCCCGGGGTGATGTCATGGGTGTCGTTCAACGTCAGCACAGGGGTGCGGTTGCCTGCGAGTTATCTGCCGCCTCCGGAGCGAGAAGGAAACCGACGTGGTCGCCGCCGTCGATCCGGTTCTCCACGCGACCGACGAACCAGGCGGGGGCCTCGTCGAGGATCACCGATTCGCCCGGTCCTGGGTGCCACGGGGCGTCGGTGAACTTGTCGGTGCGGTCGCCGGTCTGGCCGCGAAGAGCTGGGCCAGTCGGTCCTGGTCGCGGCGGAGAAGAAGGACGGCGAGTCGTTCGGCGTGCTCGGCCACCCGGTATGTCCGGTTGGCCTTGGACAGCCAGATCATGAACCGGGCGGGCCGAATCGAGCACTGCGAGGCGAATCCAACCAGGCGGCCAGCCTTTTCCCCGTGAGCTTCGGCGGTCACGACCTACATCGGATAGTCGAGCAAGGCGGTGAAGGGGTCGAGATCGATCACGGTACTTGGTTCCGGCCTCAAGAGATCGGACGTCGGGTAAGCGTTCTGGCGTGATGTCGCGTTTCGTGTCACTAGAGCGTCACGCGCCGCCTGAGCACGACGAAGTCCCGGCCTGGGGTACGCGGATTCCCGGGGCAGCCACAGATTCAGCGATCAAGGCCGCGACCTACACGGATGAATTATCGGCACTCGCAGAGTTCCGTGGCTGTTGCTGAGTGGGCATCATGCGCCGTGAGGGGCCCGCGCGTACGCGGTGTGGCTGTCTCGTGACACGACGAAGCCCCGGCCTGGAACGGCGGCCGGGGCGGGTGCGCGAGCCTAAAGCTGACTTGACCGCTCAGAAGTGGCCCGGTTGTTGTGCCGTCGTCGTGGACCGTCAGGCGTGCGAGTTCCGACGAGCTGAGCCAGCCACCCATGGTCGTCAGGGGTCAGGCCACCGGGTCGGGTCTGCTCGATCCAGGCCGCAGGAACGGGGCGCACGCCGCAGGTAGCGATCACCCGGTCGTACGGTGCACCTTTGGCGTAGCCGAGGAGGCCGTCGCCGCTGACGAGCGGGGCTGTTCCAGCTGCTTAGTCGGGTAGCCGGGTCACGTTGCCGTGACCCGGCTACCCGACTTAATACGCCAGCTCCCCGATCCCCCCATCAACCCGCAGCGCCGTGCCCGCGGTGTAAGCGGACTCATCCGAGGCGAGGTACACGGCCGCCTTCGCCAACTCCGTGGCGGTTCCCAGTCGGTGGAGGGGTACGGTCTGCCGGAGTTCCTCATAGAGGGCGGCCTGGCGTTCGGGGCCGAGGGGGGCGAACGCGTTGGTGACGGTCGGACCCGGGCTCAGTCCGTTGACGCGGATGCCCCGGTCCTTCAGCTCGTAGGTCAGGCCCCGCCTGTAGGAGAGCAGGCCCGCCTTGGCCGCGCCGTAGACCGTCGCGTTCTCGTGTCCAATGTAGGCGGAGACCGAACCGACGAGGATGACCGAGGACTGCTGCGAGAAGAGCGGCAGCAGGTCCCTGATCAGGAAGAACGGCGACTTGAGATTGGTCGCGACGAGCCTGTCGAACGCCTCCTCGGTCCATGCGTCGAGCGGTAGTTGGGTGACGTCGGCGGCGTTGCTCATCAGGACGTCGATGGACGAAGTCCATAGCGAGCGTGCGCCTCGTCAGGCGACTCGGCCGTCGGCATCATCGTCGACCGCAGGGGTAACCGCGTCTCACACCCACCCTGCCCGAGGAAGCGAGGACGGTCACGAGAGGAGCCCTGCCAGGAAGCCGCCGGGAACAGTGGGGAGTCGCGATGAAGCCGAGCCATGGTTCTCGCCCCCGCAGCAGCCCGGGCTGCCCACCATCACTGCTGAATCTGTGACCCTGCGAAAAGCTTGCCCAAGGAGAGTGACCACGATGGCCACCGTGTCCCTCGCCGGAGCGTCCAGGAAGGACGCTGCCGCGGTCTTCGGCGTCCTGCGGACGGCGTTCCCGACCGACAGTCCCTCCTCCGATGTGCCCCGGGAGCAGCCGGCTGACCACCCGGCCGTGTGGACCGCGGAGTTCGAGCCGACACAGGAGCGGATCCCCACCGGTCCGATCCCACTGAAGGGCTCGGTCAGCGCCACCCTCCAGGGCGGCTACGTCGCCGTGGACCAGCTCCGTGAAGCCCTGAGTGCCGCGTTCGCCGTGCGGGAGCGGGGCACGGCGTCGGGCGATCAGGAGAAGGAAGTCGACCTGAGGCTCGGAACGAAGCGATGACGAGCCGGAGGACCGTATTCGCGTAGGTGACCCACGAGGAGATGAGTGGCATGGTGCAGATCGGCTACACGATGATGACCGAGCAGACCGGCCCGCGGGAGCTGGTCGGCCATGTGGTGGGCGCCGAGCGGGCCGGTTTCGACTTCTCCGTCATATCCGACCGTTACTTCCCCTGGCTGGAGTCGCAGGGACACGCCTCCTACGCGTGGAGCGTGCTCGGCGCCGCCGCGCAGGCCACCGAACGCATCCCGCTGATGACGTACGTGACCTGCCCGACGACCCGCTACCACCCGGCCGTCGTGGCCCAGAAGGCCGCTACCGTGCAACTCCTGTCCCAGGGGCGGTTCCGCCTGGGCCTCGGCTCCGGGGAGAACCTCAACGAGCATGTAGTGGGCCGGGGTTGGCCCGCCGCGCACGTCCGGCTGGAGATGCTGGAGGAGGCGGTGGAGATCATCCGCTCGCTCTTCGCGGGGGAGAACGTCAACCACCACGCTGCCCACTTCGACGTGGAGAACGCCAGGTTGTGGGATCTGCCCGACGCGTCCCCACCGATCGGTGTCGCAGTCTCGGGCGACCGCTCCTGCGAACTCGCTGGTCACCTCGCCGACTTGGTGATCGTTACCGAACCCAGGCCGGAACTGGTCGCCGTGTTCGACCGGTACGGCGGCGCGGGCAAGCCCAGGGTCGGCCAGCTGCCCGTCTGCTACGACACCGACCGCGACGCGGCGATCGCCCGCGCCCACGACCAGTTCCGCTGGTTCGGCGGCGGCTGGCCGGTCAACTCCGAGCTGCCCGGACCCGCCGCGTTCGCGGGCGCCACTCAGTTCGTACGGCCCGACGACGTGGCCGAGCCCATTCCCTGCGGCGACGACGTGGACGCCGTCGTCGAAGCCGTGCGCCCCTTTGCCGACGCCGGGTTCACCGAGGTCGCCCTCGTACAGATCGGCGGGGAGCACCAGGAGCCGTACCTGGAGTGGGCCGAGCAGAAGCTGCTGCCAGCCCTCCGCGAACTGTGAGCGTGCGATGACCACGAAACGTGCTGCGATCTTCGACGTCGACGGAACGCTCGTCGACACCAACCACCTGCATGTCGTGACCTGGTGGGAGGCGTTCCGGCAGGCGGGACACCATGTCCCCATGCGGGAGATCCACCGGGCCGTGGGCCTCAGCGGTGGCGACCTGCTCGACCACCTGCTCGGAGACGACCGCGACCCCGACGAGGACAAGCAGCTCGCCGCGGCCCACCATGCCCTCTACGCCACGTACTTCGAGCGGTTGCCGCCGCTGGACGACGCGGGTGACCTGCTGCGCGCACTGGCCGGGCGGGGCTGGAAGATCGTTCTGGCGACCTCGGCGAGCGGTGCGGAACTCTCCGCGCTGCGGAGTGCCATCGAAGCGGACGACGTCATCCTCGGGGCTACCGGCGCGGACGACGTCACCGACGGCAAACTCGCCCCCGAACCCGTCCAGCAGGCCAGGGAACTGGCCGGCGTACCCAGCGAAAGAGCCGTGTTCGTTGGCGACACTGTCTGGGACATGGAAGCCGCCGTACGCGACGGAGTGGTCCCGGTGGCGGTTCTGTCCGGCGGGATCCCGCGCGCAGAGCTGGAGGCGGCCGGTGCCCACGCCGTCTACTGGGATCCCGCCGACCTCCTCGGATGCCTGGACTCCAGCGTCTTCGCCGACCGGGCCGGGGACGCGGAGGGCCGCTAGTCCGGCCGGGACCGCTTCGTCGACTTCATCGTCCGCCACCACTCAGGCCATCAGACGCTCCGCGCGCCCCTGCGCCGGATGCACACAGCCGTCGAACACCATGCGGGCCATCTTGACGACGAGCCGACCGTCCTCCTGGCGGAGTGGCGCGACGGCCACAGGACGGGCCCACGCCCTGACCCGTGGCGCACTCGGCGGGGCTGCACCAGGTTTCGCACTGGGCCCGTTGGACACTCGGGACGAGAAGGAGAACGGGGGCAGTGAAGGACGAACCGGACCTCAACAGGCTGGACTCGGAAGGAAGATGATCCGCCGTGACTGCGGAAGTCAGCACCCCGACCGCTGTTAGCCGCCCCGAAACGGGCTGGGCGAGGGCGCGCCGTCTGTGCGGGCGGGGCATACGCACCTGTATGCGCGCGACGCTCGACAACGATCCGGGACGGTTGCGGCACAGGGACGATTGGAACGTCGTAAGGGGCGAGGACTGACCGCCGTCATACGGACACTCGGGGACCGCTGGACCCGTCCCCCCGCCATTCGGGTGTGTCCTAGCAGGCGACAGCAGCTGCCGCCATGACCGGGGCGGCTTGGTCGCCGGCTGGTTTCCCCGTCCGTCCGGAATGACGGAGGCGCACGACCGGGTGGATCTCACGTGAGGGGGCGCCGGGTCCAGTCGGATCGGGAACCACTGACAGCTGGGCGGGACCGTCCCGGCCCAGGCATGACCAGCGAGAGGCGGACAGACGATGGTGCATGGCGGAGACGCGCTTGCGGAGCTGATGACCGACCACCGGGAGGTCGAGGAGATGTTCGCCGCGATCCAGCGGATGACGGGCGGGGGGCAGGAGCTCCGTGATCTCGTGGACGAGGTCACCATCGAACTGGTGCGGCACTCGATCGCCGAGGAGGAATACCTGTACCCGGCGGTGCGCAAGCACATCGAGGGCGGCGACCGGATCGCGGACAAGGAGATCGCGGACCACGGCCGGGTCGAGAAGCTCCTCAAGCAGTTGGAGAAGACGGACACCGAGGACCCCAAGATGAGCCCGCTGCTGCAGCAGCTCATGGACGAGGTTGCCGCCCACGTCGAGGACGAGGAGCGCAACCTCTTCCCGATGCTGCGGCAGGCTTGCTCTCCCGAGGCCCTGAACGACCTCGGGGACAAGATCCGCCGGGCCAAGTCTTTGGCCCCGACGCGCCCGCACCCCGCCGCTCCGAACACCCCGCCCGCGAACAAGCTCCTCGCTCCGGGCGCCGGCCTGGTGGACCGGGCCCGCGATTTCATCACCGGCCGCGGCAAGTCCTGACCGCCGCCGGGCCCACAGCGAAGCGAGCTGTCATCCGGGCCGGGACCGCACACGTGCGGTCCCG
>NZ_JBHVST010000114.1:0-33365 GCF_042885015.1 Streptomyces sp. NPDC058086
GCGGTCCCACCGCGGTCGTACCCCCACGCTCCTGACTGCGGGACACCGTCTCGTCCGCATTCGCCACCGCGAAATACGGGGTCCACGCATTCACCCCGAAGTTCACCTCCGAGATCCCTGCGACCGGGACCTCGTGCACGCTCGCGACCCGGTACTGGTCACCCACCGTGGCGCCCGTGTGCCACTCCCAGCCCAACACGGCGTGGTAGAACTCCTCCGCCGCCTGCAGACCGCGCATGGTCAGACTCGCCCAGCAGGGTGCTCCGAACACCGAGTGACTGGTGGTGACCTCACCGTGCAGTGCTGCGTCGCTCTTCATCGTCGTACCGCCTGACCTGCCTGACAACGCCCTCATCATGGAGCGCGGATCAACCTCGATGGAACGCGGATCGACCCCCACCTCGGTGGTCACCCACCGAGTGCCCCTTCGAACGCACCGCAACCTGTGTTCCGCGCGCACCGCGCAGCGACCGACGCCAGACGGGTCGAACTGCCTGCGCCGTGGCGCGCAACAGACCGAGGCGGTCGGCGCATTCCCGACCGCCTCGATTCGGCTCACGCAGGCAAACCGCAGGTAGTGCCGACCGACGAGATGTTCGTTCTCGGCGTTCGCTCGGCTTGGTGCGTCCCGTCGAATGCGTCGCCGGAGCTAGCAGTCCTACCGACCGGTCCTCTTCACACGGTCCGACGCCTTTTCCGCGGTCTCCTGCGCCTTCCCGACGATCTGCTCACCACGGCCCTCGGCCTGCATGCCTTCGTCGTCCATGGCCTTGCCAGTGGTCTCTTTCATCTTTCCTTTGACCTGTTTGGCCTTTGACTTCGCCTTGCTCATGACCCGTCGCCCTCCAATGAGGCTCGAATTGCTGTTTAAACCATGCGCTGGTCACGACGGCTCCGCAACCGGTCCGCAAAGCGGTCGAGGCCGCCATCAGCTCCAGCGACGACGGCGAAGCCGCGCTGGCCGACTTCTCGGCGCCGACGACACCGCCCTCAGACTCGTCGAAGACTTCAACGCCCTGGCCCCCATGATCGCCGAACTCGACGAACTCGAACGGCGCATCATCACATTCGGTTCGTCGACGAGCTCACCCAGGCCCAGATCGGCGAGCACCTCGGCTTCTCCCAGATGCACGTCTCCCGCTTGCTTTCCCGCACCCTCACCAAGCTGTGTCCTCGCCCTTGCGATCTGGCTGATAACCTCCGGCGGATTCGCGTTCTATGTTGCGAATTTCGCCTCCTACAACAAGACCTACGGCACGATGGCCGAGGTCATCGTCTTCCTGGTGTGGTTGTGGATCAGCAATCTGCGTCCGATCTTTGTCCTGAAGACGGCCGGTGCACGCCGAGTGACAAATGCCCGTCGTCGGTACTTCTGGAGATGACCCGAAAAGTCTCCATCCGAGGATGTGCCCTTCCCGACGTGTCTGAAGTCCACGCTTGCCTACTCCTCGGAACTCGCCTTCGGGGTCCAGGACATGGATGAGTCCCGTACCTGGAACGAACGCGTGCCACGCGACCTGCTGAGACCACAACCGCGTGGGAGAGTTGACCGGGGGTTTCCGCATCGCGAGTGACAGGTTCGCGTGAATGGAGACCTCTGGTGCTGTTGGCTCACCCCGCCGTGTTGAACGACCTGCTCGAGCAGTACGAGACGCTGCACGCGCTGCACGCCGAGAACGGCAGCCCCGCCGTACGGCAGCGGACGGCAGACGTCGCCTACACGCTGAGCGTGTCGACCGGCACCCGGGACGTCCATGTCGCCCTCGTCGCCGCCCGGCACCAACTGCCCGGCGCCCGCCCTCAGGACGACTCCCTACTCACTGCCGGCTGACCTCGTACCTAAGGAAGGTCAACGGCAGCGCCGGGCTCGCCCTGCGTCCACGGGAGGACTGATGCGACAGGGAATCGGTTGGCCTTCAACAGCCATGGTCTGCTACCGACCCCCGCGCGACCACCATGTTTTGAAGGGGGACTCTGATCCACATCCCACCTGGGCCAGCGAAGGCGGTTGGGAGTTCTCAGGGGCCCACACGGTCGGACCTTCGCTCGCCTGCGCGCCCTTGCCGTTGGCAGGCCCACAGACCTCAGGGCGAGGAAGACGCGGGCCTGACCATGTGAGCCCCCAGTCCGAGATCGCCCATCAGCTCTGCCTGACCGCCGGGTCGGCAAAGACGCTGGTATCCAAGCGTTCCAGGAGGTCGGCGGGGTCTCGGTACACCGCGCGAGCGCCGGCTGCCTCCAGGTCCGCACGCGGGATCCCGCCGGACAGTACCGCTACGGGGACCACGCCGTCTCGTACGGCGGCTTCCATGTCCCAGACGGTGTCTCCGACGAACACGGCTCGTTCGCCAGGTACGTCGGCGAGTTCCCTGGCCTGTTCGACAGGTCGGGGGCGGGTTTGCCGTCGGCGACGTCGTCCGGGCTGGCTGACCCGAGGATGACGTCGTCCGCGTCGATGGCACTTCGTAGCGCGGCGAGCTCCGCACCGCCCGCCGAGGTGGCCAGTACGATCTCCCAGCCTCGCGCGGCCAGAGCGCGCAGCAGGTCGGCCGCCGAGCGCAGTGACGGCAGTCGCTCTAAGTACGTCGCGTAGAGGGCATGGTGGGCCGCCGTGAGCTGCTCGTCGTCGTCAGGGTCGCGCACGTCGCCGAGCAGGTGGTCGATCAGGTCGCCACCGCTGAGGCCCACGGCACGGTGAATCTCACGCATGGGGACGTGGTGGCCCGCCTGCCGGAAGGCCTCCCACGAGGTGACGTCATGCAGGTGGTTGGTGTCGACAAGTGTTCCGTCGACGTCGAAGATCGCAGCGCGTTTCATGGTCACCTCGGGTGTCCTCGGCCCTTTACAGTTCGCGCAGGGCGGGAAGCAGCTTCTGCTGTGCCCACTCCAGGTACGGCTCCTGGTGCTCGCCACTGATCTGTACGAGGGCGACCTCGGTGAACCCGGCGTCCACGTAGGGGGACACGGCTTCGACGACGGCGTCCACGTCGCCACCGCAGGGAACTCGCGCCACCCCCGCCGGGCCCGTCGTCGAACTGACCGGAGAACTCGACAACGACAGCGCCGCCGACGTACGTGCGCTCCTGCCCCGCCTGACACTCCATGCAGGCCGGCAGCTCGTCATAGACCTGACCGGCAGCAGCCTGGACACCACCCACCGTGCTTCCTTGAGCAATGCCACATGGAAGGATCGGGATGTGACCTGTGACGTATGTGGACACGAAATGCGAAGGATGCCGGTATCGGAACCACAGACGGAATGGGACCTGCGGGTGAAGGAGCGGTGGTTCTGCCCCTGGTGCTACGCATGGACCGAGCTGGGACACCAGCCGCAGGAGGTCTCCCGGCCGCAGTACCAGCCCGTGGACCTGCGCTGGGAGCAGGCAGAATCACCGGAGCTGCCCGGGGACGTGTCGCACGCCTACGACGATGCCCATGCCTACGAGGACGTCGGCATGACCTTGTGCGGCACAGTGAGCGACAGGCTGACCCCCTCTCCGTACGGCATGTGGACGCCGGAAGGGCAGGATACCTGCCAACTCTGCAAGAAGGCCGCGGCCGCCATCGACCAGCGCTGGCCGCTGGAGATGCGCGGCGCCGGGAAACGGATTCATCCCACGCCTCCCGCCGATTCGGGCTGGCCCCCCTTCTAGGACAACCGCCGCGATGACATGAGCCGCCTCCAGCAGATCAGTGCGCATCCGAGCCTGAGGAATGCTTCGTGGATGTCATCGCGAACCTCCCAGCGGATCCGTAGGCGGCGAAACCAGTGCAGATGGGCGAACACTCGCTCCACGAATCAGCGTTGGGCACCGAGTCCGGAGCCGTGCTCGGTGACCCGGCGGGCGAACAGCGGCTTCACGCCGAGGTCCCGGACGAGCCGACGGTAGTCAGGTGTTTGAGCCGGGTCCGGACCGCTGTACCGGCCGGACCGGACACGACGAACGGCTCCGCCAACTCCCGCAGCCCACAGTCCTGAATCAGCACCTGCCGCGGTTTCATACGTCGCGGCGCCGCACGACGACCAACGCGAGCACGACCGCGACGAGCGGCCAAACGGCGTACACGATCCAGGAGCCGGCGACCGTGGCGGTGTAGCCGAGGGATTCGGGATCCGGCGGCCAGTTCTGGACCAGGCGCTTCCAGGCGGTGACGACCATCGCGTGGTTGACGTCGGCGGACCAGCGCTTGCTCTGCGAGAAGATCGTGGGCAGCATCAACAGCACGAAGACGCTGGTGACCATGGTCGCGGCGCTGTGCCGGATCAGGACGCCGAGTCCCAGGCCGACGAGTGCGCAGACCGGGGCCAGCAGCGCGGATGCCACCAGCGCCCGGAGGACCCCGGGGTGGGTGATCGGGACGCCTGCGTGCCGCCCGTTGAGTATGGCCTGGGAGACCAGGAAGGAACCGGTGGAGACGGCCGTGCCGACGGCGGTCCACACGCCGGCGGTCACGACCGCTTTGGCCAACACCACTGAGCCGCGGGCAGGGACGGCCACGGTGGTGGTGCCGATCAGGCCGCTGCTGTATTCGCTCGCGACGGTGATGGCGCCGACGCTGCCGGCGACGAGCATCAGCGTCATGTAGCCGGCCGGCGGATAGGCGTCGAAGGGCAGGAAGTCGGGGGGCGGCCGCATGCTCGCGCCGGAGCCCTCGAAGTTCTTGTAGTCCGCCAGTGCGGCCGCGGCGGCGGACCCGATGACGAACAGGATCGTGAGTGCGATCGTCCACGGAGTGGAGCGCAGGGACCACATCTTGACCCACTCCGCGGCCAGGAGGTCGTGGAAGCGGGCGGGCGGCTCGGCGACCGGCGCGTCCGACGTGGTCGGAGGGACGGAGTTGATCGTAGTCATCGGGGTTGTCCTGCCAGGTATTCGACGCTGTCGGCGGTGAGTTCCATGAACGCCTCCTCGAGTGAGGCGGTTCGGGTGGTCAGCTCGTTCAGCATGATCTGGTTCTCGAAGGCAAGCGCTCCGATCCGCTCTGCCGACAGCCCGGTCACGGCGAGTTTCTCGGTGCCCGTCGAGTCCTGCGGCGCGACCGATGCGCCTGCGGCGGCCAGCACCGCTGCCAGCGCGGCAGCCTGCGGGCTGCCCACCACAACGTTGAGGCGGGTGCTGCGGGCCGCGAAGTCCCCTACCGACTCTGCGGCGATGAGCCGGCCCCGGCCGATGACGACGAGCCGGTCGGCGGTGTTCTCCATCTCCGACATCAGGTGGCTGGAGAGGAAGACGGTGCGCCCCTCGGCGGCCAGACGCCGGAACAGACGGCGCGCCCAGAGAACGCCTTCCGGGTCCATGCCGTTGATCGGCTCGTCGAACATCAGCACGGGCGGATCTCCGAGCAGGGCGGTGGCGATACCGAGCCGCTGTTTCATGCCGAGTGAGAACCCGCCGATGCGACGGGTCGCCGCATCGGCCAGCCCCACCTCCTGCAGCACCTCGTCCACCCGGCGCAGCGGGATGCCGTTGCTGTGGGCCAGCGCGGACAGGTGGGCGGCGGCGCTGCGTCCGCCGTGGACCCGGGTGGCGTCGAGGAGGGCACCGACGTGCCGCAGTCCGCGTGGGTGGCTGTGGAAGGGGACGTTGCTGACGGTGGCGGCACCGGCGGTTGGCGCGTCCAGGCCGAGGATCAACCGCAGGGTGGTGGTCTTGCCGGCTCCGTTGGGGCCGAGGAATCCGGTGACCTGGCCCGGCCGAACGGTGAAGGACAGATGGTCGACGGCGGTCTTGCTGCCGTAGCGCTTGGTGAGTTCGCTGACTTCGATCACAGGGTCAACCCTGCCGGGAGGCCTCCCGCCGGGCATTGGCCCGGGGGCGGCAATCACGCCGCCGGGTCAGCCCGCGGGCGTACGTCCCGGGGCCGATGCCGCGCGGGCGGCGGCTGGTTAGTCTCACGGCATGGACGCCACACCGACCGCCCCGACGACTGCCTGCGGTTTCGCATCGCAACCTCGCTCTCGAAAGGGCACACCGACGGTGCCGAGGACGGCGGTCATGGCCTGGATCGGGGGTGTCCTGTATCTCTTCATGCTCCTTCTGCTGCTGGGCGGCGCGCCCCGGGCTTCCGGCACGGTCCACGCCGTCGGGTCGCTACTGGCCGTGAGCCTGCTCGCCGGTGTACTGCGCCGGGTGCCGTTGCTGGCTCTGGCCATGGCACTCTTCGGCGCCACCGCCGTGGTGGTGATGCCGCCCCGCCACGCGCGTGCGAGCCTGGCGCTGTCGTATCAGGGCGAGTTCCTCTCGTATCTGGCGGTGGACCTTGTCCTGGGCTTCATCGTCGCAACCCGCACGCGACGGGATTCGATCGTCGCGGTGGCCGTGTCCCTCATCGTGCAACTCCTGCTGATCGGCGGCTTCGCGCACGGTGACAACCTGACGGCAAACAGCGTGATCGCCCTTCTGGCGATGGCCGCATCGTGCACGGTCGGTCTGCTCAGTCGCGAGCGCCGCGAGCACGCGGTGGCGCTGCGCGCGCAGGAGGTGGCCGAGGCCGTGACCGCCGAACGGCTGCGGATCGCACGGGAGTTGCACGACATGGTCGCGCACAGTATCGGCATCATTGCCATCCAGGCCGGGGTGGGCAGCCGGGTCATCCAGACGCAGCCCGCGGAGGCCCGGGAGGCGCTGCGAGCCATCGAGGCCACCAGCAGGGAGACCTTGTCGGGCCTTCGGCGCACGCTGGTGGCGCTCCGTCAGGCCGACCCGGAGTCAGCGGCCGCGGGGCAGTCATCTCGCGCGCCCTCACTGGGACTGGCGGACATCGAGCTGCTCGCGGCGGCGACCGCGGACGCGGGGGTACGCGTCGACGTGCGCTTCAGCGGGGAGCAGCGGCCCTTGCCGGCCGACATCGACCTGTCCGCCTACCGTATCGTGCAGGAGGCGCTGACCAACGTGGTCCGTCACGCGGGCACCGGGCACTGCAGGGTGACCGTCGACTACGGGGACGAGGAGCTGTCCGTGGAGGTCGTCGACGACGGGCGCGGCGCCACCGAGAACGGCTTGGCCCACGGCTTCGGCATCGTCGGCATGCGGGAGCGGGTCGGCCTGCTGCACGGCCACCTCAGCGCCGGGCCGCGTCCGGAGGGCGGCTTCCAGGTGGCGGCGCAACTGCCGCTGCCCAACACCATCGGAGTTCGGCTGGAGGCCCGGTGACTGTCCGCGTCGTGCTCGCCGACGACCAGCCGTTGGTACGGTCCGGTCTGCGCGTGATCATGGCCGATCACCCCGACCTGGAGGTCGTCGGTGAGGCCGCCACCGGCGCCGAGGCGGTCCAACTGGTCAGGAA
This sequence comes from Streptomyces sp. NPDC058086, assembly GCF_042885015.1. NCBI lineage: Bacteria > Bacillati > Actinomycetota > Actinomycetes > Kitasatosporales > Streptomycetaceae > Streptomyces > Streptomyces sp. NPDC058086. The sequence goes on from NZ_JBHVST010000114.1 coordinate 7,288, forward strand.
TGTCAGCCCCGACGTCGTGGTGATGGACATCAGGATGCCCGGCATGGACGGGATCGAGGCGACGCGCCAGATCACGGCCGGTCCGGCAACGACCCGCGTCCTCATGCTGACCACCTTCGACGAGGACGACCACGTGTATGGCGCGCTCCGAGCCGGCGCAAGCGGTTTCGTGGTCAAGGACATGGAGCTGGACGACATCCTCGCGGCGATCCGCGCGGTCGCTGCCGGCGACGCACTGATCGCGCCGAGCGTGACGCGCCGTCTGATCGCGGACTTCGTCGGACGCCCCGTGGCTGCCCCGGAGCGCCCTCCACGGCCGGTCGAGGGCCTCACCGAGCGGGAATGGGAAGTGCTGGCCCTGGTCGGACGTGGCCGGTCGAACAGCGAGATCGCGGAGGAACTCTTCATCACGGTGGCCACCGCCAAGTCGCACGTGTCGCGGCTGTTCACCAAACTGGGCGCCCGGGACCGGGTTCACCTCGTGATCACCGCCTATGAGGTGGGGCTGGTCAAGCCGCCCCGCTGAGCACGTCACTGGGCCCATCGCGAAGTCGGAAGGCTTCAGGACCTCGAACATGTCGCGCCAGCGGGCAGGATCAATGCTGTTACCTGCGGCCACCGTCTGTTCTTCTGTCTTCACACACCGATGATCACCGGTGGCCGCACCCGTTCCGGACCAGCCCCGACCAGCAAGACCACGATCTGGACCGGAGTACCAGCTCTGGAGTTGAATCGGCCGATGGACATGTCCTCCCGAGAGATCCGCATACCCCTCGACGAGGTCGTCGCAGTCCTGCAGGACCTGAATGAGTTCGTGGTTTCCCTCGACCGACTCGGATCCCGCCAGGCCTCCGGAACCGCCGACGAGTACACCGTCGGCAAGTTCATCGCCGACTGGGATGTCGCTCGGCGATTGGCCCGCGCCCGAGACGTCCTCGGCGTCGCGCTGGACGGACAACTCGGCGAGGACGAAATCGCCGAGATCGACGCCCTGTGTGACCAGGGCCGCTTCTACGGCACGGATATCGCCGCCAGCACCCCCACAGACCAGGCCAACTGAGACGGCAAGCGCATCGGGCCGGACCGGTCGAGGCGGGGATCGGCTCGGCCCGAGACCTGCATCGACCGGCAAGATCACGATCTACGACTGGAGTGCTGGAAGCCTCATCCGGTACTCACCCCCCTTCCCTCCCTGCTCTCGCATCGCTCTGCGAGTGGTCTCCTCGCCCTGTCCCCGCCGGGTTACACGGGAGCGAATGTCGGGAATGCGGCGGACTCGTTCACCTCCGCCCAGACCGTCTTGCCGTGCCGGGCATGACGTGTGCCCCAGCGCTCGGTGAGTTGGGCGACCAGGAGCAGGCCGCGTCCTCCCTCGTCGTAGGTACGGGCGCGGCGCTGGTGTGGGGTGGTGCTGCTGGCGTCGGAGACCTCGCAGAGGAGGGCGCGGTCGTGGATGAGGCGCAGTTGGATGGGGGGCCTGCCGTAGCGGATGGCGTTGGTGACCAGTTCGCTGACCACCAGTTCGGTGGTGAATTCGAGGTCCTCCAGCCCCCAGGTGCTCAGTTGTTGGGAGACTCTCGACCGGGCCCCGGCGACTGCGGCAGGGTCGGCCGCCAGGTCCCAGCTGGCGACCTGAAGGCTCCCGAGGGCGTGGGTGCGGGCCAGGAGCAGGGCCACGTCGTCGTCCGGGCGAGTTTGTAGCAGGCTTTCGAGCACAGTGTCGCAGGTGACCTCCAGAGAGGCGGTGGGCTGGGCGAGGGCCTGGCGCAGCAGGATGAGGCCGGTGTCGATGTCGTGGTCGCGGCCTTCGATCAGGCCGTTGGTGTAGAGGGCGAGGAGGTTGCCTTCGGGCAGGTCGACCTCGGCGGCTTCGAACGGCAGGCCGCCCAGGCCGAGCGGCGGGCCCGGTGGCAGGTCGAGGATGTCGACGGTGCCGTCCCGGGTCACCGTGGCAGGCAGCACGTGGCCCGCGCGGGCGAGGGTGCAGCAACTGCTGACGGGGTCGTAGACCGCGTACAGACAGGTGGCACCGATGTCCCCGCCGGCTTCGATGTCCGGGTCGGTGGAGGCTTCTGCGGACAGGCGCAGCACAACGTCGTCCAGGTGCGTGAGGAGTTCGTCGGGCGGCAGGTCGATGTCGGCCAGGGTGCGAACGGCGGTACGCAGCCGGCCCATGGTGGCGGCCGCGTGGATGCCGTGGCCGACCACGTCGCCCACCACCAGGGCGACTCGGGCTCCCGACAGCGGGATGACGTCGTACCAGTCGCCGCCTACGCCGGCCTCGGGGCCGGCGGGCAGGTAGCGGCAGGCGACCTCCACGGCGGACTGCCGTGGCATACACGGCGGGAGCAGGCTGCGCTGGAGGCTGAGGGCGGTGGCGCGGGCGTGGGTGTATCGGCGGGCATTGTCGACGGCGACGGCTGCCCTGGCGGCGATCTCCTGTGCGAGGAGCAGGTCCTCGTCGTCGTAGAGGCTGGGATTGCGGTGGCGGGAGAACTGCGCGACGCCCAGGACGGTGCCACGGGCACGCAGGGGAACGACCAGTGTCGAGTGGGTCTGGTGGGCGTCGACGCCGCGGCCGGGTCCCGGGTTCACCGACGAGCGGTCGTGAGCCCGGTCGAGGTGGTGCCGTGAAGGCTGTCCGGTGGTCAGGGCGCGGTCCGGCGGTGATCCTTCCGGGTAGGCGTGGAGCTGCTGCGTGATGGTCGATTCCGGGCAGTCCTCGGTCACCGACCGCTGGGCGACCCGGCGCAGTACCAGCGGCTTGTCCTGCGGGGTGTCGTGTCCGTGGAGCACGGAATCGAGCAGGTCGACGGTGGCGAGGTCGGCGAAGTGCTCGGTGGCGAGGTCTGCCAGTTCCCGCGTCGTTCGGGAGATGTCCAGGGTGGTGCCGATGCGCATGCCGGCCTCGTTCACCATCGCCAGCCGCCACCGCAGTCGGAGGTCCCGCTCTTCCTGGAACGCCGTGACGCCCTGCTCGGAGGTTCGGTCCACGTATCCGGTCGTCGTCGCGCTCAGTTTGCGTGCCGCCGCGCTGATCAGCTCGGCGTCGCTCGTCAGGCGCGGCAGCTCTTCGAGCAGCCTGTCGAGAGCGATGCCCTGTGCGAGCCGGTGAGCTCGCAGCATCGCGCTGAGGGGGATTCCTCGCCGGGACAGCCGACGCGCCCGTTCGACGTCGTCGACGGGCGGATCGATCCGGCTCAGCTCGATGCCCTGTTCGAGGCCGGCCAAGGCGGCGCCTATGTGCTCGGCGATGTTCTCCGATGTCATGCGGGCGATGTCCGGGTCTTGCGACAGCTCCGGGACTTCACGTCGCAGGCACCGCTCCACATCCGCGATCAGCCTGTCCGCGCTCAGGCCGAGCTCATGCGCGGCACGGGACACAAGGCTGTCCGTGGTGACGTCCACAAGAATGACGTTACGCCGAACAGGCGAGACCGCATCGGCGGGAAGCGGACGGGGCAGGCGCCTCGACGACCGTGCTGCTGCCCTTCCGCCGGTCGACGCCCGCGAGATCGGCCGACGCACTCCGCCCGGCCTCGCCGAGAGGAGGCCGGGCAGAATTCCTGGGGGGAGCGGATCAGCGGACGGAGTCGGCGTACTCCTCGCCCCGGTCGGCTTCCGCTGCCACCGGTTCCCCTTGACGGTGCTTGCCGACGGCCCGGCGGCCGGGCAGGACCGCCAGGACTATCAGGGTTCCGGCAGCCATGATGATGCCGCCGATGAGGCTGGTGTGGGCGATGGCGTGGGCGAAGGACTCGTGGACCGCGCCGGTCAGGGTCTGGGCCTGCTGGGGTCCGCCGCCCGGGTTCTTCGCGACCTGTTCGGCGACCGCGAGCCCGCCCCCCACCGAGTCCTTGGCGGTGTCCATCGCCGCGGCCGGGAGGTGGCCGCCGACCAGGTCGGTCAGCTTGTCCTTGTAGGACGTGGCGAGGAGCGAGCCGAGGACGGCGATGCCCAGGGAGGCGCCGAGTTCCAGCGCGGTGTCGTTGGCACCGCCGCCGACGCCCAGCTCCGACTCGGGGAAGGAACCCATGATGGTGTCGGTGGCCGGGGACAGGCTCAGACCGATCGCGAAGCCGAGCAGCAGCAAAGGCGCCAGGAAGTCGGTGTAGGTCGAGCCCGACTCGATCCGCGTGAGCAGGAAGACGCCCGCGGTGCCGACCGCCATGCCGGTTCCCACCACCAGCTTCACGCCCAGCCCTCGGGCCAGTTGTCCGGTCACCGCGGCGCCGACGAAGACGGCTCCGGCCAGCGGCAGCAGTCGTACGCCGGTGTCCAGCGCGTTGTAGCCGAGGACGAACTGGAGGAACTGGGTGGCGTAGTAGATCGAGCCGAAGGTGCCGAAGAAGAAGAACAGCACCGAGAGCATGGAGCCGCTGAAGGGGCGCTCCTTGAACTTGCGCACGTCGAGCATGGGGTGGGGGTGGCGCAGCTCCCACGCGACGAAGACCGGCAGGCCAAGACCGGCGACCACGGCCGCAGTGATCGGGCCGGTGCCCCAGCCGAAGTGCGGGCCCTCGATGGTCGCGTAGACCAGGCTGCCGACGGTGACGATCGAGAGCAGCCCGCCGACGTAGTCGATCCCGCTCAGCTTCTCCGCCTTCGACGGCAGCACCAGGAGCAGTGCGCCGACCACGCCGACGACCGCGATGGGGACGTTCATCAGGAAGGTCGAGCCCCAGGCGTGGTTCTTCAGCAGCCAGCCGGCTGCCAGCGGGCCGGCGGCGATGGCGAGGCCGGAGGTGGCGCTCCAGGCCGTGATGGCCCTGGCGCGCTCCGCCCTGGGGAAGATCGCGACGAGCAGGGACAGGGTGGCCGGCATCACGACGGCGGCGCCGATGCCCATGATCGCGCGGGCGGTGATGACCAAGTCGGTCTCGTCGACCAGGCCGCCCATCACCGAGCCGCCCGCGAAGACCAACAGGCCCAGGATCAGCGCGCCACGACGGCTGTACTTGTCGCCGATCGAGCCCAGTACGAGCATCAGCGCGGCATAGGGGACGGTGTAGCCGTCGATGACCCACTGCAGGTCACTGCTGGACAGGCCCAGGTCCCTGGTCATGTCGGGCGCGGCCACGATCAGCGATGTGTTCGCCATGACCACGATCAGCAGGCTCAGGCACAGCACCAGCAGGGCCCACCAGCGTCGTGGATACGGCTCCGTCATCTTCTCGGCGGGCGTGCGGGCAAAGAGCGGCATCGGAAGCTCCTCAGGGCCAAGCGGCAGCTTCAAGGGGTGGTGGGTCGGCATGAGCAGTGCGGGCACGGCCACGGCACTGAGGGCAGTTATTTGCCCAGTGATGTGCAGACTAGTTTGTTGCCCATTGATGTGCAAATATCGAGGCACCCTCCCCCGTCGACCGGAGGTCCGACATGACCAGCCCACGCGTCACAGGCGGCGGGCGCCACCAGACACAGCTGACCCGGGCCCGCATCCTCGAAGCGGCAAGGCAGGAACTCGGCCGCGATCCCGACAGCAGCCTCGGTGACATCGCCGAGGCAGCCGGCGTGGTGCGTCGTACCGTCTACGACCACTTCGCCGGCCGGTCCGCGCTGGTCGAGGGGCTCGTCGCGGACGCCGCGGAGGCGCTGAGACGGGCACTGGCAGCCGTGACGATCCGCGATCCCGACGCCGTGACCGCCATGGCGAGCTTCGTCCTGGCCCTGTGGCCCGTCGGCGACCGCTATCGCATGCTGCTGAGACTCGCACCCCAGGACCTGGGGGCGGAACGCGTGAACGAAGTCCTCGCACCCGCCCGCGACATGGCGGCGTCGATCATCGAGCGAGGACAGCGGCAGGGCGCCTTCCGGACCAGCGTTCCGCCCGGGCCGCTCAGTCGCGCACTCGAAGGGCATCTGCTGGCGCTCCTGGAGTGCGTGAACGCCGGGACCTGGCGCGACGACGGCACGCGCACCGCGACCGCCGCGCTGATCGCGGTGGGGGCGGACGGCGACCTCGCCGTCACACAGGTCCGCCGGCTCGGGCGTCCCGAGCGCGTCAGCGCCTAGAAACCACGTCCACGTCCGACTCCGGCGGCTTGTACGCACGTCCGGAGATCACTTAACGAGAGACCCGAGAGGAAAGCCATGTACCAGTCCCAGCATGACGAGGAGTCCGTGGGCGAGCCTTATTACGGTGACGCCGCCTTGTATGCGAGCTCCCCGGCCCCGAGGAGGCGGCGCAGGATCATCGCCGTCGCGTCCCTGGCAGCGGTGCTGGCCGGCACTGTCGTCGTCGACCGTGTTGCCGCGGCCCGCGCGGAGAGCCGTACGGCGGAGGCGTTCCAGGAGGGCATGGCGACCCCGCAGCGGCCTTCGGTGCACGTCAGCGGCTTTCCCGTACTCACTCAGCTGGCCGAGGGCAGCCTGCGGCACGTCGACATCACCGCCCACGACATCCCGGCGAGCGGAACGACCCGGCCGCTACCGGTGACGGAACTGACCGTCGGCCTCGACGGGCTGAAGACCTCGGGGAGCGCCGGCGAGGCCCATGCGCGCAGCGTCGAGGCGACCGCCTTCCTGTCGTACGAGGACGTGTCGGGCGCGCTCGGCCTGGACGTCTCGCAGGGCGACGAGCCGGGCCGGGTCGATGTGCGGGCCAGCCTGCCGCTCGTCGGCGACGTGACCGTGAGTACCGCCGTCTCGGCGGCCGGCGGCAACCGCATCGCCTTCACCGATGTCCGCGTCACCCAGGGCGAGTTGATCCCTCCCGTGAAGTCCCTGCTCGACAGGGCCCTGGAGGAGCCCGTCCCCCTCCAGAACATCCCCGAGGGGCTGCACCTGCGGTCGGTCACCACCACGAAGAGCGGGATCAGCGCCCGCTTCACCGGTAAGTCGGTCACCTTCCACCCGAGTCCGTCGTCCGCGTGATCCCTCGGGGGTGTCAGGTCGGAGTGCCGGCGAGGGCCCGCCCTGTTGGAAGGCGCAGTGCGTCGCATCGGTTCGCGGACGGGCTCGGCCACGGCGCTCGGCGCTCGTGTCAGTCGAGGTCAGCGAGGTCGGGCAGCGGGCGCCGGGCGACGTCGTGGGCGTCCTCCGGGGGAACGCCCAGCATGCGCAGCAGCATCTCGGCCAGATTCGAGGCCGCCTCGTCCCCGTCGAGTTCCGGGCGGGCGAACCGCAGCTCCACCAGCGCCAGCAGGGAGCCGCCCAGGGCGGTCAGGGCGACGGTCGGATCGGCGATGGTGAACCGGCCGGAGGCGATGCCGACCGCCAGGTCACGCTCGGCGCGCGGAGCCAGTCCCGATGTGGAGTGGATGTGGCCGAGGCCGCGGTGGCGCAGAACCTGCATCAGTTCAGGTCGGGAGTCGGCCAGGCGGGCGCTGAGCCGGAAGCCCGCCGCGACGAGTTCCGCCGGGTCGTCGATGCCCTGCAGATGCTCGTCGAAGGTCTGGCCGAGCTCTTCGGGCGTCCATGACCGCCGCGTCGAACAGCTCCGTCTTCGACTCGAAGTGGTTGTAGAAGGAGCCGAAGCCGACATCGGCGCGCTCCGCGATGGCCTGGATGCTCGCGCTGGTGTCCCCGGTTTCGGCGAGCATCTGCCCGGCCGCTCTGACGAGCGCCTGACGCGTCTCGGCGCAGCGTCGTTCGAAGCGGTTGCGGGGCAGGGCTGACGTCGGCATACGCGCGAGTCCACCCATGAGAACCCCAATGCCACAGTTCTGATGAATCGATCAGTCCAACTCTGATGATTTCGTCACTCACGCCCGATCCAGCTATTGACGATCGAAGCTTCAAAGCTGATGATTTCCTCATTACGGCAATGTTGCTTGGAGGACACCATGTCCGAAACCCGCGTCAACGCAGTCGGCGTCACGGACGCCAGGACGGCCCACCAGGACCTCCACAGTGAGCAGGGAACCCTGCGCGGTGAGCACCCGGGCCGGTCCCGAAACCCTGTGATCAAGGTGGCCGACCTGGCCTGGCTGGAGTTCGAGAAGCCCGACCTGGACCGGGCCGAGGTGTTCGCCCGTGACTTCGGCTTCGGGATCGCCGCGCGCACCGACCGTGAGCTGTGGCTGCGCGGCACCTTCGCCGGCTCGCCGTGCATGGTGATCCGCAAGGGGCGCGCCGGCAGCTTCATCGGCCCGGCGTTCCGCGCGGCCGAGCGGGCCGACCTGGACCGGCTGGCCCGCGCCACCGGCTCGGACGTACGCGACGCGGACGTCCCCGGCGGCGGCAGGGTCGTCGACCTGCTCGACCCCTCCGGCTTCCCGGTCCGGGTCGTGCACTGCGGCGAGCAGTTGCCGGGGCTGCCCGAACAGCAGCCGCTGCTTCTCAACTTCGGCACGGACCACCGTCGTACGAACGTCATGCAGCGGCCGCCCCGGGAGCCGTCCCGCATCCAGCGCCTGGGTCATGTGGTGCTGGAGACCAGGGTGTTCGCTCGCGCTCTGGACTGGTATCTCAACACGCTCGGGATGATCGTGTCCGACTTCCTGTTCCTGGACGGGCAGCGCGACCGTGGTCCGACGATGGCGTTCATCCGCTGCGACCTGGGGAGTGTGCCGGCCGACCACCACACCCTGGCCATGCACCTGGGGCCGGGCAACGGCCATGTCCACTCCGCCTACCAGGTCACCGACCTCGACTCGATCGCCGCCGGCGGCGAGTACCTGGGCGAGCGTGGATACAAGCGCAGTTGGGGCATCGGCCGGCACATCCAGGGCAGCCAGCTCTTCGACTACTGGCGCGACCCCGACCACTTCATGCTGGAGCACTTCGCCGACGGCGACCTGTTCTCCAGCGACCTCGAACCCGGCTGGGCGCCCATGTCCACCAGCGGCCTCGCCCAGTGGGGCCCGCCGGCCACCCGCGACTTCCTCGGCGCCGGCCCCTCCCCCGCCAGGATCCGCGACGTCATCCAGGCCCTGCGCGGCGACAACGAGATGGACCCGGCGCGCCTTCTGGGCCTGCTGAAGGCCGCGAACTCCTGACCCCCGACCCCCTGAAGAAAGCACTGACATGAGCACCAATGTCCTGCGTACCGCAGACGGCTGGTGGGTGGCGCGTGACGCGCGCGCCGTCCGTATCGACACCAAGGCCGTCACCACTGCCGAGCTGCTCGCCGATCGGACCACCGTCCGGGATGCAGCCGACTCCGGCGATCCGGGTACTCCGGTCGCCGACCTGGTAGCCCTCTCTCCTGTCACCACTCCGTGCCGCGTGGTCGCCCAGATGGTCAACTACCGCAGCCATGCCCGCGATTCGGGCTTCACCGGCGACATCCCGCCCGCCTTCTTCCGCAAGGCGTCCGGCTCGGTCAGCGGCCCGCACGAGAGCATCGTCCGCCCGCAGCATGTGAAGTTCCTGGACTACGAGATAGAGCTCGGCCTGGTCATGGGTGCGTCCCTCCGGGTCGGCACCGTCGTCGAGGAGCGGGACCTCCCCGCCTACGTCGCCGGGCTCGTGATCACCAACGACGTCAGCGCCCGTGAGGTACAGCTGACCAAGACGCAGTTCTACGAGAGCAAGTCGTACCCGACCTTCACACCGACCGGCCCCTACCTGGCCCTGCTGGAGCCGGAGGACTTCGCCCATCTCCTGGACCTGCGGTTGAAGTTGTCCGTCAACGGCGACCTGCGGCAGGACCGCACCCTCGCCGACATGATCGTCCGCCCGGCGCAGGCGCTGACCCTGCTGGCCCGCTTCCAGGCCCTCGCTCCCGGGGACCTGCTGCTGACCGGCACCCCTGGCGGCACCGCGCTCAAGGCTCCCCCCAAGGCCGTCGAGAAGATCGGCTCGCTGCTGCCGCCCGCCATGAAGTGGAAGGCGTTCTTCAAGAGCCAGGCGAAGAACCCGCACTACCTCCGGCACGGCGATGTGGTGACCGGGACGATCGCCACGCCGGACGGGCGGATCGACCTCGGTGAGCAGCGCACGCCCGTGACCGACGCGAACTGACCGACGCGAACCGTGACCCGAAGTGAGCCGCACATGACCGTCCAGCACAACTCGGCAGACGTACCCGTGGTGATTGTCGGAGCGGGGCCCGTGGGCGTGACCGCCGCCCTGTTGCTGGCCCGGCGTGGCGTGAGGACCGTCGTCCTCGAACGCCACCACGATGTCTACCCTCTGCCGCGCGCCGTCGCCACGGACGACGAGGTGCGTCGCATCCTCCAGGCCGCAGGGGTCCAGGAGGAGTTCGCCGCGATCGCCCGCCCCGCGCGAGGGCTGCGACTGCTGGACGCCGGGCACCGGGTGATGGCCGAGTTTCCGCGCGCCGCGCAGGGAGCCCACGGTTTCCCGCAGACCAGCATGTTCGACCAGCCGGAGCTGGAACGGCTGCTGCGCGACGCCCTCGCTCGCACCCCGCAGTGCGAACTGCGCGGCGGGGTGGAGGTCGTCGGCGTCGAACAGGACGGCGACGGTCCGGTCCGCGTGACCTTCCGCGATGACGAGAGGGAACACCTTCTGCGGGCGGACGCCGTCCTCGGCTGCGACGGCGCGGGCAGCCTGATCCGCGACGCCATCGGCGCCGCGTGGGAGGACCTGCGCTTCGAGGAACGCTGGACGGTCATCGACGTGCGCACCAGTCTCCCGGTCCGCTGCTGGGAAGGTGTCGATCAGGTCTGCGATCCGCGGCGACCGGCGACGTTCATGCGCGTCAGCGAGGACCGCTACCGCTGGGAGTTCCGGCTGCGGGACGACTCGGCGCTGAGTCACGAGCGGCTGCGGGAGCTGATCGCTCCCTGGGTGGACCTCGCGCACGGTGCCGACTTCGAGGTGATGCGGCAGGCGCAGTACACCTTCCGGGCGCGGGTCGCCGATCGCTGGCGCCGCGGGCGTGTCTTTCTCCTCGGCGACGCGGCCCACCTCACCCCGCCGTTCATCGGGCAAGGACTGTGCGCGGGCCTGCGCGACGCCTACAACCTCACCTGGAAGCTCGCCCAGGTCCTCCAACAGGGCGCCGACGAGCGGCTGTTGGAGACATACGAGAGCGAACGCAAGCCGCACGCCCGCCGCGCGGTAAGGCTCGCGGTCGCCATGGGCTGGGCCATGACCGGCGGCCAGGACGGTGCCGCGGCCGTCCGCCGCAGTGTCCTGAGCGCGGCCGTCCGTATCCCTGGCCTGAGAACGGCGGCCGCACGCGACCTCAGTCCCGCCCTGACCGCGGGGCCGCTCGTCCGCCGTCGTGCCCGCTGGGGCGGCCGCGGTCTCGTGGGCACCTTCTGCCCCCAGCCGTGGGTGACCGTCGACGGACGGCGCGCCCGCCTCGACGAACTGCTCGGCGACTCCTTCGCCGTGCTGACCGCCGTACCGCTCTCGCCCTCGCTGAAGGCGGTCGCCGACGGCCTCGGTGCCCTGACCGTTCCCGTGGCCGACCTGGGTGACGACGGCCGTCTCGCCGCCTGGCTGCGCGAGGGGCGGGCGGACGCCGTGCTGCTGCGGCCGGACCGTGTCGTGATGGACGTCGTCCCGCCCGGCGGCGGCGACTTCGCGGACACCGTCGGCTGGGCGTCCCTTCTGCACACCACACGAAGCCCTTTCCCTTCCCAACCGACCGTTGAGAAATCCCTGTCGAGGAGCACGACGCGATGAACACGCCGTACCCGGCCCCCTTCTTCACTCCTGATCCGCAAGCCGCAGCCGCCAGTCGCATCGTGGACTTCGCCCAATGGGCAGTCGAGCACCGGGGTGTCGCCGTGGACTCGGACTACGCCTCTGTGCACCACTGGTCGGTCACCGACCTCGAAGGATTCTGGGGCGCGGTGTGGGAGTACTTCGACATCGAGGCGGCCACGCCCTACCGGCGGGTACTGGAGGACGAACGGATGCCCGGCGCCCGCTGGTTCTCCGGCGCCACCCTCAACTACGCCCACCACGCCCTGCGCGGCCTCGCGAACGACGACGTGGCGATCGTCGCCCTCGACGAGACCGGCTCCAGCTACGAGGTGACCGGGAAGCGGCTGCGCGCCCAGGTCGCCTCCGTCGCCGCGACCCTGCGCGACCTCGGCGTGGGCACGGGCGACCGGGTCGTCGGCTACCTTCCCAACACCCCGCACGCGATCGTGGCGTTCCTGGCGGCTGCGAGCCTGGGCGCCGTCTGGTCGGTGTGCGGGCAGGACTACGCCCCCAAGGCCGCAGCCGACCGCTTCGCGCAGCTCGAACCCACCGTTCTGATCGCGGCCGACGGCTACCTCTTCAACGGCACCGCCCATGACCGCCGGGAGGCCGCCCTCGAACTGGCCCATTCGTTGCCGACGTTGAAGGCGACCCTGCTGGTCGACCACGTCGGGCTGCCCTGGCCCTCGCGGAACTACCCCTCGCTGGTCATCCCGTGGGAGGACGCCTCCACCCGCACCGAGCAACTCGCCTGTGCACCCGTACCGTTCGACCAGCCCCTGTGGGTCGTCTTCTCCTCCGGCACCACCGGCCTGCCCAAGGGCATCGTCCACGGCCACGGTGGCGTTCTGCTCGAACACCTCAAGACCTGCGGCCTGCACTCCGACCTCGGCCCCGGCGACCGCCTCCTCTGGTACACCACCACCCACTGGATGATGTGGAACCTGGTCGTCTCCACCCTGCTGACCGGCGCGACCACCTGCACCTACGACGGCAGTCCCGCCCCGCTGACCCGCCCCGACGTCCTGTGGCAGCTGGCGTCCCGCCACCGCGTCACCGTCTTCGGTACCAGCCCGCAATACCTCCTGGGCATGGCCAAGTTCGGCATCGACCCGTCGGTGCACGACCTGTCGTCGATCCGCGTCGTCGGCTGCACCGGCTCCGCGCTGCCCGCCTCCGCCTACCCCTGGGTCCGCGACCACGTCGGAGGTCACGTCCTGCTCGCCTCCATCAGTGGAGGTACCGACATCGTCTCCGGCTTCGCCGGCAGCGCGCCCACGACCCCGGTCTGGGCGGGGGAACTGTCGGCCCCGCACCTGGGTGTGGCACTTGCCGCGTACGACACCGAAGGCTTTCCGGTCGTCGACCAGGTCGGCGAACTGGTCGTCACCCGCCCCATGCCGTCGATGCCGCTGTCCTTCTGGAACGACCCCGACGGCGCCCGCTACCACGACGCCTACTTCTGCGCGTACCCCGGCGTGTGGCGGCACGGCGACTGGATCACCCACACGGCCCACGGGTCGGTGATCGTGCACGGCCGCTCCGACTCCACCCTCAACCGCAACGGCGTGCGCCTGGGCAGCGCCGACATCCACGACGTCGTCGAACGCCTCCCGGAGATCACCGAAGCGCTCGTCATCGGCGCGGAGGAACCCGACGGCGGTTACTGGATGCCGCTGTTCGTGGTCCCGGCGCCCGGCGTCGCCCTCGACGACGCCCTGCGCGACCGCATCCGCGACGCCATCCGCACCGGCGCTTCCCCCCGTCACGTCCCCGACGAGATCCTCCAGGTCCCGGCCATCCCGCACACCCGCACGGGCAAGAAGCTCGAGGTCCCGGTCAAACGCCTGCTCCAGGGCGCCGCCGTCGAGCAGGTCGTCAACCCCGCCGCCGTGGACGCCCCCGACCTCGTCGACTACTACGCCCGTCTGGGCGCCGAACGCCGCAGCCGAAGGACCACGGCATGAGAACGGCACAGCTCACCACCACCGCCGTCTCCGAACCCGCCGGACCTCGCGACCGTGTTCACCGCGCTGCCGGCGCCGCCGGAGCAGGAAGAGGAAGCCCGAGGACGTGCGTGCCGCAGTGCGCGACATCCGTGCAGCGGCGGCCGCCGGGCGCTTCGAGGTGGAGGATCCGGACCTCGCCCTCGCCATGACGGTCGGCGCCCAACTGGCCCTCGGTTCACTCCTGCACGCGCAGCCCGACCGTGACGATGCGAACTCCTCGGACCTGATCGTCCGTGGACTGCTGCGCCAGTTCGGCATGACCGCCGACGAGGCCGCGCGGATCTGCTCGCTGGACCTGCCCGACCTGGACATGGTCGACGCCGCCGTCATGTGAGCGTCCTCGGCCGGTCGACGAGACGCAGGGTGTCGGCGAAGCCCTCGTCCCGATCGATCGGTAGCCGTACGACGGCTCACGCGTCGGCGGCAGTCTCCGCGACCGCTGCGGACGCGACGTCGTCGACCACCGCACCCGCCTGTTCCTCCGGCACACCGGCCGCGATGAGCGTGGCGACGGCGACCCGGGTTCCGTCGTCGTCCAGCGCCCCGGTGTTGACCGCTTCCAGCAGCGCGACCGTCATGGCCTCCAGTCCGGCGCTCAGCACAGCGGGCGGCAGATGGGTGTGAAAGACGCCGTCCCGCTGCCCTCGCTCCAGGATGGCCGTGGCCTCGTCGCGGGCCGGTGCCAGGATCTCGGCCACGCGTTCCATACCCAGGTCCTTCCGCGCCAGTGCCACGAGCATCCGATAGCGGTCCCCTACAGGCCACACGGAGAGCACGAAGTGCGCGAGGGCCCGCTCGGCCGGCTCCGTCGAGTTCGCTCCGTCCGAGACGACGCTCCGAATCGCCTCGGACGCCTCCTCGGCAAGAGCCTCCAGCAACGCCGCGCGTCCGGGAAAGTGCCCGAAGAGGGTGCGCCGCACGACACCGGCGGCTCGCGCGAGTTCCTCCAGGGTGACGTCGGGGTTCCGTCCCAGTTCTTCGCGGGCCGTAGCCAGGATGCGCGCCCGGTTGGACCGTGAATTACGTCGCAATGGCTCGCGGGCCACGGGCTTGGGCACGGAAACAACCTCGGTGGATCAGTATCGGGTGAACGACGGACCGGGACGAGCCGCCCGCCCAGTCTGCCACGGGTGCTTCAGCGTGATCCGGAACCGGATCTGTTCCGGTTCGAGTCCGGCGGGGTCCGGCCCGGCGGTCAGTCGTCGCAGATGCCGGTTCCGCTGAGGGCGGGGACGGTGGCTTCCGGGCGAATGAGGGAGCGGGCACCGAGTCGGAACTGGTCGAGTTTGTCGATGATGGTCTGGCCGACGGGTGTGTGGCCCCAGACGCTGATGCCCTGGTGAGTGGTGGGACGCCAGGTGGCTTCGTCGATGGTGATGGGGTTCCAGCCGACCTCCCATTCGAAGCCCGAGGGCGTGCGGGCGTAGTAGGAGAGCTCTTTGTCGTTGGTGTGCTGTCCCACGGACAGCGCCATGTCGAAGCCGAGTTCACACACGCGCTGGTAGCTCTGGGCGATGTCGTCGAGGGTGGCGGCCTGGATGTTGAGGTGCTGGACGCGGGTGCGGATCGGGTCGATCGGCAGACCTTGGACGGCGGCGACGGCGATGGAGTGGTGGCGTTCGTTGACGCGCAGAAAGCGGATCTTGAGTTTGACGCCGCTGATGGTCTCGTCGATGCAGTCGGTCAGGCGTGCGTCGAAGACGGTGTTGAAGTAGCCGCGGATCCGCGTCGGCCTGGTGGAGGTGATCGCCACGTGGCCCATGCCGGAATCGCCCGTGACGAATCCGGAGGCGAGCATGCGCAGGGGCTCCGCCGACTTCACCGGCGTGGTGCAGATCTCCTGCGTGATGCCCTTGGGTCCCGGGAAGCGCAGCACGCGTTCCACACCGCGCAGGGCGGCTTCCTCGGCGGTGCCCTGGACGAGCGGGACGCCGTGGGCGCGTACACGGGCCTCGATCCGTTCGAAGGTGGCGTGGTCGTCGATGTGCCAGCCGGTGGCCACGACGTCCTCGGCCGGGCCGCGCCTCAGCAGGAAGCGGCATTGCCGGTCGTCGAGGCGGAACCGCATGAGCCCGGTGTCGGGGGCGTCATGGTGCATGCCGATGGCGTCGGTGCCGAAGCGGCGCCAGTCGGTGAAGCGGTTCGTCTCGATGACGATGTAGCCGAGGCGGACGGCACCGAAGACGGACGGATCCCCAGGCGCGTTCATCGGCGCCCGGCCAGGAAGCCGGCGCACAGGCGGTTGAACAGCTCGGCGCGTTCGAACTGGACCCAGTGCCCGGTGTTCGCCGCCAGGTACAGGTCGCAGTTGGGCATGCGATCGGCCAGCATGCGCCCGCCGTCGGGCCGGTTGACCTTGTCCTTCGCGCCCCACAGCACCAGCGTGGGCACGCGCAGACGGGACAGGCGTCGGTCCCGGGTGAAGTCCATCCTCCACAGGGTGCGCAGGGCTTTCGGGCCGGACGGGCGGCGCAGCGGCGGTGCGGCGATGACCTCCGGGTCGACGCTGTCCCGGTAGCGCGCGTCGATGACCTCGTCGGGCACGTCGGCGGCGTTGAACACGAGGTGGTCGCGGATGAACTTCTCCAGCTTCAGCCGCGAAGGCCCGTCACCGGAGTAGTAGTTCAGCAGGCTGTTCAGACCCGGGGTGGGCAGGGCACGGGTGGTGCCGATGCCGCCCGGGCCCATCAGTACCATGCGGTCGACCCGGTCGGGCGTGTCCAGGGCCAGGCGTAGGGCGCAGGCACCGCCATACGAGTTGCCGACCATGTGGGCCCGCTCCAGGCCGAGTCGGTCGAGCACGCCGCGGATACCGTCGGCGAGATGGCCGAAGGGGTCCTCGCCGTCGACGCCCTTGGTGCTGCGTCCGTAACCGGGCAGGTCGGGGACGACGACCCGGTACTCCTTGACCAACTCCCCGATGTTGCGGGCGTAGTTGGCGACGCCGGAGGCACCGGGACCGCCGCCGTGCAGCAGCAGGACGGGAGGGCCTTCGCCGGCCTCCGCGACGAAGATCTTCTTGTCCCCGACGTCGAGCAGGCGCTCCCGCATCGGCGGCAGTTCGGTATGCGTGGTCATGTCGGTCCTCACAGAGCGGTGGTCGGGATCGGGCGCGGCACAGAAGCGAATCCGGCCGGGGGTGAGGGGAGTTGAGCGCCCGCGGGGGCGGCGGCGTAGACGTACGCGTCCGGTCGCAGGGCGACGGTGGCCGCGCGGTGACCGGCCAGCCAGGCGAGCAGTACGTCGTCGCTGTCGACGAGGGTGCCGTCCGCCGGGCGGGATCGGGCGGGCGTGATGGTGAGCGAGGGGATACCCAGGCGGTCCCACGCGGGATGGGGCGCGGCCGATCCCGCGTGCAGGAGCACCCAGCGGCTGCCGAGCGCGTCGTCCAGCCGTACGCGTTCGCCGTCGGGCCCGGTCACCCAGGGCTGAGGTATCTGACAGCCGGACGCGCGGGTCCGGGAGCGGGCTTGCAGACCCTCGGCGTAGCGGGCCACGGGGATCCAGTTCGAGTCCTGCAGCCAGTCACCGAAGCCGGGCAGGCGGTTCAGGGCCCGTAGCCCCGAGTCTCGGACCCTCGCCACCGGCCGTCGCCGTTCGGTGATCATCCGCCCGACGAACACCGCCCGCTTGGTGACCTCCTTGACGTGCGGTTTCCGCTCCGTCTCGTAGCTGTCGAGCACGGTCGCGGGCAGCTCGCCACGGAGAACGGCGTCGAGTTTCCAGCACAGGTTCGCGACATCGCGCACGCCGGCGGCCATGCCCTGGCCGATCCAGGGCGGCATGGCGTGGGCGGCGTCACCCGCGAGGAAGACCCGGCCCGCGCGGAAGCGGGCGGCGAAGCGCACGTGGTGGCTGTAGACGGTGACCCGAAGGATCTTGACGCTGTCCCGGCTGATCCCGTACCGGGCCACCAACTCGTACACCGCCTCGTCGCTGGTCAGGTCCTTCTCGTCGTCACCCGGCAGGATCGGGAACTCCCAGCGGTGGTGGCCGAGCGGGGTGGGGCAGTCGACGGCGGGACGCGCGGGGTCGCAGCGGAAGCGCAGTCGGTCGTGGTCCGGCCAGGGCCTGAGCATCTCGGTGTCGATGACCACCCAACGGTCTTCGTACGTCCGGCCCTCGTAGCCGATGTTGAGCTGAGCGCGGGTGAGGCTGGAACCGCCGTCGGCCGCGATCACGTACGAGGCACGGAGGCGGTGGACGGAGTCGTCGGTCGCGGCGACCACCGTCAGTTCCACGCCCTCGGCGTCCTGACGCAGCCGCAGGCACTCGTGCCGCAGCAGTACTTCTACGTTCGGATGGCGGGCGACCCCGTCGCGCAGGACCTGCTCCAGCGCCGGCTGGTAGATGAACATCTGCGGCGGATGGCCGTGACCGCGCGGGGTGGGATGCGCGCTGATGAAGGTGCGGCCCCGCGCGTCGACGAAGTCGAGGGGCCGGTCGGCCAGCATGTCCTGCTTGAGCCGGTCGGCCAGGCCGATGCGCTGCCAGATCCGTACGACCTCTTCGTCGGTCGAGATGGCCCGGGCTCGGGAGAAGACCTCGGCGTCGCGTTCGAGCACGACGACCCGAAGGCCCAGCGCACCCAGCAGGTTCGCCGCGGTGACGCCCGTGGGCCCATAGCCGATCACCGCCACGTCATAGGCGCTGTCTTCGGCACTGACTTTGGCTCCTTCTTCGGCACTGACTTCGCTCACCAGGCCACCTCACTGTCGTCCCTGTTCGCGATGTGTTGCGAACGCATTGCTGTAGCGTTTACTCCAATTGGAATGAGCGCTACGGTAAGCTCGGTGCAGGACACGGTCAAGTGCCGGCACAACAGGAAGGGCACCCCCATGACCAGGCCGCAGACGCCACGCAAGAAGCGTGCGAACGGGATGGAGTCGCGGCAGCGCATCCTCGACGCCACGGTGGAGATCGCAGGTGAGCGCGGGTACGAGGGCACGTCCATCGCGGCGGTGAGCGCCAAGTGCGGACTGCCCGCGAGCTCGATCTACTGGCATTTCAAAGACAAGGACGACCTGATCGCCGCGGTCATCGAGCGCAGCTTCGAGACCTGGCTGGCAGCCGTCGAACTGCCGGTGGAAGGGACGGGCACACCGCTGGAGCGGGCCACGGCCATGGCGGCGAACGTGGCGAAGTCACTGGTCGACGCGCCGGACTTCCTGCGTCTCGGCCTCATGCTCGCTCTGGAGCGGCGGCCCGCGGAGCCCCGGGGCCGGACGGTGTTCCTCCAGGTTCGCGACATCGCCAGCCAGAAGATCACCGAAGTGGTCGAGTCCCTGTTCCCGGACCTGGACGAGGACGCCGTGCGCACCCTCACCACCTACGCCGTCGCGGGCGCCGACGGCCTGTTCGTGCAGCGCGAGATCAGCGGCGACACCGTCGACCTGGTGGCGATGTTCGAACTGCACGCCCAGGTGATCCACGACGCGGCGACCCGCCTGGCATCGAGGAGCAAGGCATGACCTTGACCGCTCACCAGCGGGCAGAAGCCGGTCGGCTGCTGCGCGAGGCAGCGCATCACGTGACACCGATCGACCCGCTGTCGACCCTGTTGCCCGGCCTGGGCCTGGCCGACGCCTACGCCGTCCAGCAGGACAACATCGCCCGGCGCCTGGCCGACGGGGCCTCTGTCGTCGGACACAAGGTCGGCCTGACCGCGGCCGCGATGCAGCGGCTCCTCGGCGTCGACGAGCCCGACTTCGGGCACCTGCTGGACGACATGGTCCACCGCGACGGCGGCACCGTGTCCGCGGCGGGCTTCTGCCGGCCACGCATCGAGCCGGAGATCGGCTTCCGCCTCGCACGGACCCTGCGCGGTCCCGGCATCACGGTCGAGGACGTCCTGGCGGCCACCGACGCGGTCGCCCCGGCTCTGGAGATCGTCGACAGCCGGATCCGCGACTGGAAGATCACTCTGGTCGACACGGTCGCCGACAACGCCAGCTCCGCCGGGCTGGTCTTCGGCGCGTGGACACCCCTGACCGACGCGCCCGATCTCTCCGCCGTCCTCGTCGACCTGGTCGTCGACGGCGAGCGCGTCGCGTCGGGCAGCGGGAAGGAAGTGCTGGGCCATCCGGCCGCCGCAGTCGCCTGGCTGGCCAACACCCTCGCCGCCTTCGGTACCGCCCTGGAGCCCGGACACGTGGTACTGCCCGGCGCCATGACCACCGCCCCCTTCGTCAGCGCCGGCCAGAAGATCGAGGCGCGCTTCAGCGCACTCGGCCCGGTGTCGGTGACCTTCACCTGAGGAAAACCCGAGGAGACCCTCCATGCCACCTGCCCCCGACCCGTGGCCGGTCGCCGTCATCGGCTCCGGCAACATCGGCACCGACCTGATGACCAAGATCCTGCGCGGTTCCGGCGCGCTGACGATGAGCGCGATGGTCGGCATCGACCCCGCCTCCGACGGTCTGGCCCGCGCCCGCCGTCTGGGCATCGCCACCACCGCCTCCGGCGTCGACGGACTCCTGTCCCTGCCCGAATTCGCGGACATCAAGCTGGTCTTCGACGCCACGTCCGCCGCCGCCCACCAGGCGAACTGGGCCAAGCTGAGGCCCACCGGCGTACGGGTCCTGGACCTCACCCCCGCCGCGATCGGCCCGTACTGCGTGCCGGTGGTCAACCTCGACGCGCATCTCGACGCCCCGAACCTGAACCTGGTCACCTGCGGCGGCCAGGCCACCGTCCCCATGGCCGCCGCCGTCGCCCAAGTCGCCCCCGTCGCCTACGCGGAGATCGTCTCCTCCATCGCCGCCCGGTCCGCCGGTCCCGGCACCCGCGCCAACATCGACGAGTTCACCGAGACCACGTCACGAGCTCTGCGCGAAGTCGCCGGTGCCCGGCGCGGCAAGGCCGTGATCATCCTCAACCCGGCCGAGCCGCCGCTGCTGATGCGCAACACCGTGTACTGCCTGGTCGAGGGCGACTGCGATCACACCGCCGTAGAGAACAGCATCCTGGCCATGGCCGAGAAGGTGCACGCCTATGTGCCCGGCTACCGGCTCAAGCAGCGGGTCCAGTTCGACACGTACGGGCCGGAGAACCCCTTGCACATCCCGCAGACGGGGAAGTTCACCGGCACGAAGGTGACCGTGATGCTCGAAGTCACCGGCGCCGCCGACTATCTGCCTGCCTACGCCGGAAACCTCGACATCATGACCTCGGCGGCCGTCGCCACCGCCGAGCGCATCGCCCAGCACGCCCAGCACCCCCCGTACGCCCAGTACGCGCAGACCACCGCGGGAGCCGTCCGATGAGCCGCCTCTACATCAGCGACGTCACCTTGCGGGACGGCATGCACGCCGTCCGGCACCAGTACACCGTCGACCAGGCCGTCGCCATCGCCACCGCCCTGGACGCCGCCGGCGTGGACTCCATCGAGGTCGCCCACGGCGACGGCCTGGCGGGCTCGTCCTGCGTGTACGGCTTCGGCGCCCACACCGACCTGGAGTGGATCGAGGCCGTCGCCTCCGCAGCCACCCGGGCCAAGGTGGCCACTCTTCTCCTGCCCGGCATCGGCTCCGTCCACGACCTGCGCGACGCTCACAGCGCGGGCGCCACGGTCGTCCGGGTGGCCACGCACTGCACCGAGGCCGACATCTCCGCCCAGCACATCGCCGCGGCACGGGGTCTGGGCATGGACACCGTCGGCTTCCTGATGATGAGTCACATGACCGACCCGGCCGGCCTCGCCCACCAGGCGAAGCTGATGGAGGGCTACGGCGCCACCTGTGTCTACGTCGTGGACTCCGGCGGCGCGCTGACCATGCGGGACGTCGCCGAACGCGTCGACGCCCTGCGCCAGGCCCTCGCCGCGGGCACCGAGATCGGCATCCACGCCCACCACAACCTCTCCCTCGGCGTCGCCAACTCCCTCACCGCCGTCGAACACGGCGCCCACCGCGTCGACGCGTCCCTCGCCGGCATGGGCGCGGGCGCCGGCAACGCCCCTCTGGAGGTGTTCATCGCCGCCGCCGACAAACTCGGACACGCCCACGGCTGCGACCTGTTCGCCCTGCAGGACGCCGCCGACGACCTCGTACGACCGCTCCAGGACCGCCCCGTCCAGGTCGACCGCGAGACCCTCACCCTGGGCTACGCCGGGGTGTACTCCAGCTTCCTGCGCCACGCCGAGGCCGCCTCGGCCCGCTACGGCATCGACGCCCGCAGCCTTCTCGCCGAGGTCGGCCGGCGAGGCATGGTCGGCGGCCAGGAAGACATGATCACCGACGTGGCCCTCGACCTGCTCACTGCCCAGGAGGCCATGTCATGACCGACCGGGCAGGCCGGGTCGACGTCCACCAGCACATCGTCCCCTCCTTCTACCGCGACCTCCTCACCAAGGCGGGCGTCGCCGAAGCCGGCGGCCGCGCCCTGCCCGAGTGGAGCCCGCAGGCCGCGCTGGAGCTGATGGACCTGCTGGGCACCAGCACGGCCATCGTGTCCGTCTCCACCCCCGGTACCGGCTTCCTCACCGACCCGGGCGAGGCAGCCGACCTGGCGCGGCGGCTCAACGACTTCTCCGCGTCCCTCGCCGCCGATCACGCGGGCCGTTTCGGGTACTTCGCCACCCTGCCCATGCCCGATGCCGCCGCCTCCGCCGCAGAGGCCCGGCGGGCGCTGGAGGAACTCGGCGCCGACGGGGTCACCCTGCTGGCCAACAACCAGGGCGCCTACCTCGGCGCGGGCGCTCAGGACGCGCTGTGGCGGGTCCTGGACGAGCGGGGCGCGCTCGTCTTCGTGCACCCCGCCGAGTTGCCCGCACCGGCCGTCGAGGGCATCCCGCCGTTCGCCGCCGACTTCCTCCTGGACACGACACGGGCCGCGTACCTCCTCGTACGCAACGGCATCACGCGCACGTACCCGAACATCCGGTTCATCCTCAGCCACGCCGGCGGCTTCGTCCCCTACGCCTCCCACCGCATGGCCGTCGCCATCGCGAGCGACACCGGTCGCAGCCCCCTGGACGTGCTGGACGACTTCCGCGCCTTCTACTTCGACACCGCACTGTCCTCCAGCCCCGCCGCCCTGCCCACCCTGCTCGCCTTCGCCCGCCCCGGGCACGTCCTCTTCGGCAGCGACTGGCCCTTCGCCCCCACCCCGGCCGGCCAGTACTTCGCGGGCGGCCTCGACACCGGCGTGGACCCCCACGTCCTCCAGGCCGTCAATCGCGGCAACGCCGAAGCCCTGTTCCCCCGCCTGGCCGCCACCCTCGCGCCGACTCCGACTCGTCGGATCCCGACACGTCTGCGCCATGCCGCCCAACGGGCCGCCGCCCGCCTCGTCTTCAAGCTCGTCCAACCTGGCATCGATTGAGGAGTCGCGACGGTCCTGGGGAGCGTGTGGAGAGGATCGACTGTGTAACGCGGCACGATTCTGCGAGCTCTGGTCGGCACGGAGAGCAGTGGCCTGTCGGGGCGGAACACCAACAGGACGTCTCAACTGGTGACTGCGCTCATTGGGCGCAGGTGATCCATCCGCGTAGCGGTGTGCGGCTCCGTCGGCGAGCCCGAGCTGCAGCGAGCGGTTGTGAAGGGGCAGCAGATGCATATCGCGCTCGGGGTCCCATTGGACACGAGCCGGCTCCAGCTCTTGCGTTCCCCGGTCTCGTCCAGCTCGGACAGGAAGGCAAGGGCCTCCTGTCGGGCCCCGCGGGCCTCGACGCGGTGCCCGGCGGCGTCCAGCATCCTGGCCTGGTGGACCAGTTGCCATGTCAGGACGGCCAGCGGTGTGCTTCCCTCGTCATCGATTTCGGCGCGGCTGGCATCCACGAGGTCCGCGAAGGCCTCCAGGGCCGCGTAGTGACGTCCAGCGGCATCCAGTTCCGCCGCCCATTCGACCATGGCCCGGAAAGAGATCTTCGCCGAGCCTTCCGAGCGAGGGGCTTGGACCAACTTCCCGCACAGTTCCGCGGCCTCCCGGTGACGCCCGTCCTCGGCCAGTACGGCGGTCAGCGGCCCGTGCCCGTAGATGGGGCTGGACACTTGCCCGTGGGCGAAGCCCCACCGCCCGGCCTCGGCCGTCTCCTCGCATACGGGTCGCCTGCGTCGACGCGCCGTGCCGTGCCGTGACAGCCGCCTCGGCATGGCGAGCCAGCTGGACCTCTGGTTGGTCCCGGACCTCAGGCGCGTATCCGTACGAGAGCAGTGCCTCTGTCAGCTTCGGCAGGTAGGTCCAGGGACTCACCACCGAGAGCACCCGGTACGCCTCGACCTGTTGGCCGAGGCTCAGTCGGCCCGACCCGAGCAACATCGTTCGTGCCCGCAGCACCGCATCCTGATCGACCTTGTCGGCGTGATCCATGACGGCGATTCTGAGAGCCGGGACAGGGGCCGGACAAGGCTGCTGAGCTGTGCAATCGGTCCTACGAAAACGGTCTCCGAGCTCTCATGACGAGGACGGCGTCACCACTCGGCAGCGCAACTGACGCAGACGACCGATGACACCTCCCCGGATCAGGCGTCAGGAACCTTCTGCAGCGGCTCAGATGCGCTCTTGAACTCCCGTCCGGGTGACCGGTACTTCCCTTCTGTGCACCGGCTCAGCGCCACGAGCCCCGCTCCCCGCTGTTGTCGTCTTCAGTCACCGGAAGAGGTTGCGAACGCGGCTTGATGACCCATGGCAAGCCTCGCTCACAGCCTCTTCAGCAAGGGAACACGGACCCCGTGCGCGGGAGATGCGTGATGCCTGCCGAAGATGGAACTCGTGCTGTCGGTCTTCCGCCCCGTCAGTACCAGCGGACGCGGCCGGCCGCGCCCTGGCCTGTGCGGGCGGCGTGAGGGAGAACGCGCAGCGGGCCGTCAAGGAGCTCGTCGGCGTGGCGGTCAGGATCGTCGCCCAAGCCGGTCATCCACGCGTGGATCCGCTCGACGGCGTCCCGCCGCTGGGCTCCGGTCAGGGCAAGGACTTCCTCGGCCGCAGGAAGCCGGGTGCGGACCCGCTCAGCGTCGAGCGGGAAGTCCCCGAACCAGCCCGGCAGCCGCAGCACCGCGTCGGGACCGAGCGCGTAGGCCAAGGCCGAGAACGGGCTGGCCTTGCGGGCCACGGCCGCGAACAAGCCCTCCTCGACATCGGGCGGAAACTGGTCCATAACGGCGTCGCGCAGGGCCTCCACGTGCTCGGAGTCATCACGGCGGGCGTCGAGGAATGCGCTCAGCCGGAAGGCGTCCTCGTCAGCGCTCCAACTGCCCGGAGGGGTCGTCGACGCGCTGAACAGGGACTCCTGCGCCTTGCCCCGCAACCAAGCCAGCCCCCCGGGCACGTCACGGTGCACCGAATGCGGTCCCGCTTCCACACAGCGGGACAGCGGTCCTGGCGAACCGCGGGCATGCCGATTTCCGAGGAGTACGCCTGGTAGACGGTGATCGTGGATGCCGTGCGCACCGTGCGAAACCCTCGTCGGGGTTCTTCCGTGGCGTACAAGGTGGGGTCGGCCGGTCGGGTGTGGGCGGCCACTGACTTTCGACTCGCCTTCACGAGGCACCTCGCGCCGTGTCCGCGGACCGAGGAAGAGCAGGACGGCGGCCGAGAGGACGATCACTGCCGCAGGTGCGGCCGCACTGCTGATCGATGTGGCGATCGGTGGTGCGCCGACCAGAGGGCGTAACGCCGTGTGAGTTGCCAGTGCCACGGCCGCCCTCTTCGGGCGAGGGGACTTACGTCATCAGGTGAGGGGGCTTCCGTCATCGCCAACTTGTCCGTTTCCTCCGGCACTGGGGCGATACCGGTCGGGCACGACGCCCCCATACGTCTCGGTCGGCGGCGCGCGAACCGGGTCGGCGGTCGATCGGGATGCCTCCCCGGGAGGCGGTCGTCGGATTGCGGTGGGGCCCCACTCCCCTTAATTTCAGGTCGTCGGGTATGCCGATAAAGCGACATAAAATCTTTATGTCTGCTTCCCTGTGATGACATCGAACGGAGCATTCATGTCGGTGATGACCGGTACTCAACCCCTACAGCAGTTCGGCCAGCAGATGGGCGGCTCGCAGCAGATCGCCCAGGTGGTCCAGCAAGCGATCCAGCAGGCGTGCCAGCAGGCGAGCCAGCAGGTCGCGCAGCGACTGCAGCAGACGTTCCAGCAGATCCAGCAGGTCCAGCAGCAGCTCCAGCAGCAGGGATTGGCCCAGCAGGCTCACCCGTACCTGGCTCTCGCGCTGCACCGCTCGCTGCACACAGGCATTCAGCACGCTGTGGAACAGTCCGTGCAGCAGGCGCTGCCGACCGCGATCGTGGCGCTGCTCCAGCAGAGCCAGCAGGGCCAGCAGATCCAACAGGGTCAGCAGGGTCAGCAGGGTCAGCAGGGTCAGCAGCAGTGGGGTGGCGGGTTCGGCCAGCAGTCGTTCGGTCAGCCGTTCCAGCAGTACCAGCAGCCTGGCTTCGGCTTCGGCCAGATGGGCCAGCCGTACGGTATCGGCTGACCCTAGGGCGGCGGGGTTGGGGGGGGGGGGGGGGGGGTGGAGGCCGCCCCCCCCCCACACGGAGCCGCCCGACAAT
>NZ_JBHVST010000115.1:0-14866 GCF_042885015.1 Streptomyces sp. NPDC058086
CGCGGCCCCGCCCCCCTGCGGGGGGGGCCCCCCCCCCCCCGGGGGGGGGGGGGGGGGGGGGGGGGGGCCCCCCCCCCCCCCCCCCCCCCGCCGCCGTGTTCGGGCACGAACCCTGCCCGATCCCACCCCTCCCTCCGCTCCGCCCCAGGTCCGGCACGGGCGCCGTCCGCGCCGAACGGTCACAGCCGGGCATCATCGGTCACGCAACAGGCCTGGTCAGTGCCGCGCACCCGCTGTAGAACTTCCCCCAAGGCCCACACCGGGCCCGAACGGGCAGTACGCACTGGACGCAGGGAGCAGGTGTCGGCCATGACCGCGGAAGAACGCCAGCGGGAGATCGTCAGGGCCGCCCGCCGTACCGGCGCGGTCGACGTCACCGCGCTCGCCGCCGAACTGGGCGTCGCCAAGGAGACCGTACGGCGCGACCTGCGCGCCCTGGAGGACCACGGCCTGGTCCGCCGCACCCACGGCGGCGCCTACCCCGTGGAGAGCGCCGGGTTCGAGACGACGCTCGCCTTCCGGGCCACCAGCCATGTGCCCGAGAAGCGCCGGATCGCGAGCGCCGCGGCCGAGCTGCTCGGGGACGCCGAGACCGTGTTCATCGACGAGGGGTTCACCCCGCAGCTCATCGCCGAGGCGCTCCCCAAGGACCGGCCACTGACCGTGGTCACCGCCTCCCTGGCCACGGCGGGCGCGCTCGCCGAGGCCGACCACACCAGCGTCCTGCTGCTCGGCGGCCGGGTCCGCCCCGGCACGCTCGCGACCGTGGACCACTGGACGACGAAGATGCTCGCCGGCTTCGTCATCGACCTGGCGTACATCGGCGCCAACGGCATCTCCCGCGAACACGGCCTCACCACCCCCGACCCGGCGGTCAGCGAGGTCAAGGCCCAGGCGATCAGGGCCTCCCGGCGCACGGTCTTCGCGGGCGTGCACACCAAGTTCGGGGCGGTCAGCTTCTGCCGCTTCGCGGAGATCACCGCCCTGGAAGCCATCGTCACGAGCACGCTGCTTCCGACGTCGGAGGCGCACCGGTACTCCTTGCAAGGCCCCCAGGTCATCCGAGTCTGAAAAACCAACTCACCCACTACAAGGGCACGCCCACACCCGAAAAAGCCCTTTATCTCCCTATACGTCCAGGAGCGATCCATGCGAACCCAGAGCCGACGGAGGTCGCGCGCACTCGCCGCGGCCGCCGCAGGGACGCTGCTCGCCCCGCTGCTCTCCGGCTGTTGGGTCGGAGCGGGCGGGTCGGGGTCGGGCGGCGACTCCATCAACGTCCTGATGGTCAACAACCCGCAGATGGTGGAGCTGCAGAAGCTCACCAAGGCGCACTTCACCAAGGAGAGCGGCATCAAGGTGAACTTCACCGTGCTGCCGGAGAACGACGTCCGCGACAAGATCAGCCAGGACTTCGCCAACCAGGCCGGCCAGTACGACGTCGCCACACTCTCCAACTACGAGATACCGATCTACGCCCGCAACGGCTGGCTGCACGACATGGACTCCTACGTACGCCAGGACAGCGGCTACGACGAGCAGGACATCCTCGCCCCCATGCGGCAGTCCCTGACGGCCGCCGACGGCAAGCTCTACGGGCAGCCGTTCTACGGCGAGTCGTCCTTCCTGATGTACCGCAAGGACGTCTTCGCCCAGAAGGGCCTGACGATGCCCGACCACCCCACCTGGGAGCAGGTGGGACAGCTGGCCGCCGAGGCCGACGGCGCCCAGTCCGGCATGAAGGGCATCTGTCTGCGCGGCCTGCCCGGCTGGGGCGAGCTCATGGCACCCCTCACCACCGTCGTGAACACCTTCGGCGGCACCTGGTTCGACAAGGACTGGAAGGCCCGTCTCGACTCCCCCGAGTTCGAGAAGGCGACGAAGTTCTACGTGGACCTCGTCCGCAAGCACGGCGAGTCCGGCGCGGCTCAGTCGGGCTTCGCCGAGTGCCTCAACAACATGACCCAGGGCAAGACGGCCATGTGGTACGACGCCACCTCCGCGGCGGGCTCCCTGGAGGCGTCCGACTCCCCGGTCAAGGGCAAGATCGGATACGTACCCGCACCCGTCGAGAAGACCAAGTCCTCCGGCTGGCTCTACACCTGGGCCTGGGGCCTGCAGAAGGCCTCCCACAACTCCGACAAGGCCTGGAAGTTCATCTCCTGGGCCTCAAGCAAGCAGTACGAGCAGCTGGTCGGGGACACGATCGGCTGGTCCAACGTGCCGGCCGGCAAGCGCGCCTCCACCTACACGAACGCCGCGTACACCAAGGAGGCCGCCGCCTTCCAGGAGATGACCCGCGAGGCCATCGAGGGCGCCCAGCCGCGCGACCCGGGAGTGCAGCCGCGTCCCGCGCCCGGCATCCAGTTCGTCGGCATCCCCGAGTTCACCGACCTCGGCACCAAGGTCTCGCAGGAGATCAGCGCGGCCATCGCCGAACGCCAGTCCGTCGACTCGGCCCTGAAGAAGTCCCAGAAACTCGCCGAGAAGATCTCCAAGGAGTACGAGGGACGATGACCGCCACGACAACGGCCCCCGTGGCCGCCGCTCCCGCACGCACCCTGGGAAAGCCGTCCAACCGGCTGCGCGCCTGGGCCACCCGCGCCCCGCTGCTCCCCGCCCTGATCTTCATGATCGCCGTGACCCAGCTCCCCTTCGTGGCCACGCTGGTGATCTCCTTCTTCGACTGGAACGCGCTCTACCCCAAGGCCCGCCACTTCACCGGCGTCTCCAACTACTCGGACGTCCTCACCGACCCCGACCTGCGCCACTCCGTCTGGACGACGATCCTCCTGACGGCGGCCGTGGTCGTCGCCAGCCTGGTCATCGGCCTGGGCCTGGCCCTGCTCCTGGACCGCAAGTTCCGCGGCCGGGGCATCGTCAGAACGCTCCTCATCGCCCCCTTCCTGGTGGTCCCGGTGGCCGCGGCCCTGCTCTGGAAGCACGTGCTCTACAACCCGGAGTACGGCCTGCTCAACGGACTGCTGCACTACGTGGGCGGCCCCCAGCCGGACTGGATCTCGGGCACCCCGCTGCTGGCGGTCGAGGCCTCCCTTGTCTGGCAGTGGACGCCGTTCATGATGCTGATCCTCCTGGCCGGCCTGCAGAGCCGCGACCACCAGCAGATCGAGGCCGCGCGGGTGGACGGCGCGAGCGACTGGCAGGTCTTCCGCCACCTCACCCTCCCCCACCTGCGCCGCTACCTGGAACTCGGCGCCCTGCTGGGCTCGATCTACATCGTCCAGAACTTCGACGCGGTCTTCACCCTCACATCCGGCGGCCTGGGGACGGCGAACCTCCCCTACACCGTCTACCAGAGCTTCTACCAGGCCCACGAGAACGGCCTCGCCTCCGCCGCGGGCGTCCTGGTCGTCATCGGTTCGATCATCATCGCGACCTTCGCGCTGCGCGTGGTCTCGTCCCTGTTCCGCGAGGAGGTGTCCCGCGCATGAGCGCCACCACGATCCGCGTACGACCCCGGCGTGCCCGGGGGACGGGCCTGGGCCTGTTGGCCTGGCTGCTCGGTGTGCTGTTCTTCCTGCCCATCGCGTGGATGGCCCTGACGTCGTTCCACTCGGAGTCGGACGCGGCCACCAACCCGCCGTCCTTCGGCGCCGCCCTCACCCTCGACGGCTACCGCGACTTCTTCGGCACGGGCGGCGGCGCGAGCCCCTGGCCCGCGCTGATCAACTCGACGGTGGCCTCGGTGGTCTCCACCCTCTGCGTCCTCCTGCTGGCTTTCCCGGCGGCGTACGCACTCTCCATCCGCCCGGTGAAGAAGTGGACGGACGTCCTGTTCTTCTTCCTGTCGACGAAGATGCTGCCGGTCGTGGCCGGACTCCTCCCGATCTACCTCTTCGCGAAGAACACCGGAATGCTGGACAACATCTGGCTCCTGGTCATCCTCTACACCTCCATGAACCTGCCGATCGCGGTGTGGATGATGCAGTCGTTCCTCGCCGAGGTACCGGTGGCGGTGATCGAGGCGGCCCAGATCGACGGCGCGAAACTGCCGACGATCCTGGCCCGCGTCGTGGCCCCCATAGCCCTCCCCGGCATCGCGGCCACGGCCCTGATCTGCTTCATCTTCAGCTGGAACGAACTGCTGTTCGCCCGCGTGCTGACCGGTGTGGTCGCCGAGACGGCCCCCGTCTTCCTGACCGGCTTCATCACCAGCCAGGGCCTGTTCCTGGCCAAGGTGTGCGCCGCCTCGCTCGTCATCTCCCTGCCGGTGCTCGCCGCGGGGTTCGCCGCCCAGGACAAACTGGTCCAGGGCCTCTCCCTGGGAGCCGTCAAATGAAGGCCGCCGTCATCGAGTCCGTGGGCCGCGCCGTCGTCACCGAGGTCCCGGACCCGACGCCGGGCCCCCGCGAGGTCGTCGTCGAGGTCGCCGCCTGCGGCCTGTGCGGCACGGACCTGCACATCCTCCAGGGCGAGTTCGCGCCCAAGCTGCCGATCGTGCCGGGGCACGAGTTCGCGGGCGAGGTGGTCGGGGTCGGCACCCAGGTCACCGAGCTCGCGGTCGGCGACCGGGTGGCCGTCGACCCCTCGCTGTACTGCTACGAGTGCCGGCAGTGCCGTACGGGCCACAACAACCTCTGCGAACGCTGGGCCGCGATCGGCGTCACCACGGCGGGCGGGGCCGCACAGTACGCGGTGGCCCCGGTGGCGAACTGCGTGAAACTGCCCGAGCACGTACGCACCCAGGACGCCGCACTCGTGGAGCCGCTGTCCTGCGCGGTGCGCGGCTACGACGTGCTGCGGTCCCGGCTCGGCGCCCATGTCCTGATCTACGGCTCCGGGACGATGGGCCTGATGATGCTGGAGCTGGCCAAGCGGACCGGCGCGGCGAGCGTCGACGTGGTGGACCTGAACCCGGCCCGGCTGGAGACGGCACGGACGCTCGGCGTCTCGGGGTCGGCGGCGAACGCGGACGAGCTGGACCGGCCGCAGGGCTGGGACCTCGTCGTCGACGCGACCGGCAACGCGGCGGCCATCCAGGACGGCCTGGACCGGGTGGCCAAGGCGGGCACGTTCCTCCAGTTCGGGGTCGCCGACTACGCCACCCGCGTGACGATCGACCCGTACCGCATCTACAACCAGGAGATCACCATCACCGGTTCGATGGCGGTGCTGCACAGCTTCGAGCGGGCGGCGGAGCTGTTCGCGAACGGCGTGCTCGACCCGGAGATCTTCATCAGCGACCGGATCGAGCTGGAGCGGTATCCGCAGGCGCTGGAGCAGTTCGCGGCCGGGGTGGGCAGGAAGATCGTGGTGGTTCCGTAGTCCGCGGGAGGGGTTCCGAGCCGGGGATTTCAGGGCTGGGCCAATTGGCCGCTTGGTAAGGGAACGGCAAAATGGTCTCGCTCGTTCACGTGGCATGACAGCTATGACCCCCGGCTCGAACATCCCTCTCTCCGCCGCGCGCGTGACGGTGGACGTCGCCGCCCCCGTGCGGCTCGACGTATCGGGCCTGCTGCTCACCGCCGACGGCAAGGTGCGCTCCGACGACGACTTCATCTTCTACAACCAGCCGACGGGACCGGGTGTGACGTACCGCTCGGGCGGCGGTGCGGCACCCGACGCGATCACCGTCGACACCGGCGCCGTCCCGCCGGGCATCGAGAAGATCGTGGTCACCGCGAGCCCGGACGCCGCAGGCCAGACCTTCCAGGGCATCGAACCGACGGCCACGATCCGCAACGCGGACGACAACAGCGTCCTGGGCACCTTCACGCCCCCTCAACTCGGCACCGAGACGGCGCTGGTGGTCGTGGAGATCTACCTGCGCAACGGCGCCTGGAAGGCCCGCGCGGTCGGCCAGGGGTACGCGAACGGCCTCGCGGGCATCGCCACGGACTTCGGCGTCTCGGTGGAGGAACCGGCACCCGCCCCGGCGGCCCAGCCCGTAGCCACACCCGCGGCCCCGCCCGCACCCCCCATGCAAACCCCCGTGACCCCGCCGGCCCCTCCCGCGCCGCCCGCCCGTCCCACTCCCCCAGCCTCCGGGAAGATCAACCTCGACAAGGGCCGCGTCAGCCTCCAGAAGAACCAGACCGTCTCCCTGGTCAAGGGCGGCCGCCCGCTGCTCTCCCAGGTCAAGATGGGCCTCGGCTGGGAGCCGGCGTACCGCGGCAAGGACATCGACCTGGACGCCTCGGTCATCGCCTACGGCCCGCAGCGCAACCACATCGACAGCTGCTACTTCGGCAAGCTGTCCATCATCAACGGCGCGATCAAGCACTCCGGCGACAATCTCACGGGCGAGGGCGGCGGTGACGACGAGGTGATCGTGGTCGACCTCGGCCGCCTCCCCCAGGACGTCACCGGACTGGTCTTCACGGTCAACTCCTTCTCCGGCCAGAAGTTCACCGAGGTCGCCAAGGCGTACTGCCGCCTGCTGGACGCCGCCACCGGCGAGGAACTGGTCCGCTTCGACCTCACCAGCGCCGAGGCCCAGACCGGCGTGATGATGGCCAAGATGATCAAGCAGTTCTCCGGCGAGTGGGAGATGACGGCGATGGGCGACTTCGTGAAGTCCCGCACGGTCCGCGGCATGGTGAAGCCCGCGGCCCAGGCTCTCTGACCCGCGGCCGCCCACCCACGGAAGGGGCCGTGGCGGTACGTCGCAAGCCCGTCGCTTACGTCCGGATCGAGCAGCGGCTTCCTTGCCCGGCCCACGTCTGATCCAGCGGCGACGGGCTCGACGTACCGCCACGGCCCCGACCCACCCACCGCCGGACAGCGCACGCCGGACAGCGCACCACCCAAGGACCCGCCGCTACGGCCGCAGTCCGTCCGTCAGCAGGGAGAGGTACCGCCGGATCTGCTTGCCTTGGCCGTTCGCCAGCTCCGAGGCCGTGGCAACCCCGTGGGCCAGCCGTAGCACCTCGATCGGCTCGATGTCCTGACGCAGGGTTCCCTCCCGCTGCGCCGCCTCGACCAGCCGCTGCGCCGCCCCCTTCATGGAAGTGCCACAGGCAGTGAGCGCGGCCCTGCTGCCGTCCGTGACGGCCGAGCCCAACAGGGCCTTCATTCCTCGCACCTGGATCGTGCCGACGCACAGCTCGTAGAGCCACTCCGCCAGCGCCTCGCCCGGGGGCAGTTCCTTCGCGATCTCGTCGGCCCGCGCTCCGAGCGCCTCGATCCGGTCGACGTACGCCGCCTCCAACAGCGCCTGCCGCGTGGGGAAGTGCCGGTACAGCGTGCCCGACCCGACGCCCGCCCGCTTGGCGATGTCGTCGAGCGACGCACCTTCCCCGTGCTCGGCGAACGCCTCGGCCGCCACCTTCAGCAACCGCTCATAGTTGCGCCGAGCGTCCGCGCGCATGGGCTTGACCTGCGTCATTCAGATACTCCTTGCGAACCGGGGACCCCCTCCGTATCTTAGCGAGGGTTAAACGGAGACAGTCCCCGCTTATTTCGCGGGCAGTCCGTGCTGCCCGTACACACCTTCATCCGGGGACGCCAGACCGGGAGAACACCGTGTCCACCTCGTCTACCCCGTCCGCACCGTCCACCACCACCGACGCTCTCTCCGCACCACCCCAACCCGCCAGGCTCGGCGCCGTCCTGTTCGTCATCGTCACCGCCTACCTGATGGTCGGCGTGGACTCCACAGTCGTCAATGTCGCACTGCCCGACATCCAGAAGAACCTGCACTTCAGCCCGACCGGCCTGTCCTGGGTGCTCAACGCGTACACCCTCGCTTTCGGCGGCCTGCTCCTCCTCGGCGGCCGGGCCGGCGACATCGCGGGTCGCCGCCGCACCCTGACCATCGGCGTCCTGCTCTTCGCCGGATCCTCCCTGCTCGGCGGCCTCGCCACCGAAAGCACCTGGCTGCTCACCGCCCGCGCCCTCCAGGGCGTCGGCGCCGCCCTCACCGCGCCCAGCACCCTCGCGCTGATCACCACGAACTTCCCCGACGGCCCGCGCCGCCACCACGCCCTGGGCATCTACGCGTCGATGGCGGGCATCGGCGCCTCCATCGGCCTGGTCCTCGGCGGCATGCTCACCTCCTGGGCGTCCTGGCGCTGGGCCCTGCTGATCAACGTACCGATCGGCATCGCGGTCGCCGTCGCCCTGCCCCGCTTCGTCACCGAGACCCCGCGCCACGCGGGCCGGTTCGACGCGGCGGGGGCACTCGCCGGCACGGCCGGGATGACATCGCTGGTGTACGCGTTCATCCGGGTCTCGCAGGAGGGCTGGACCGACACCCAGGCGCTGCTGGGCTTCAGCTCGGCGGCGGCCCTGCTGGTGGGCTTCACGCTGATCGAGTCCCGCGCGGACCAGCCGATCATGCCGCTGCGCCTGCTGGCGAGCCGCAACCGCGCGGGCGGTTACGCGGGCGTACTGCTGCTGCCCGCGGGCATGTTCGGCGCGTTCTACTTCCTCACCCTGATCTGCCAGCAGGTCCTGGGCTACAGCCCGCTCCGCGCGGGATTCGCCTTCCTGCCCATGACCCTGGCGATGTTCACGGTCGTACGCTTCGTGCCCCGGCTGCTCGCGCGGCTCGGCGCCAAGCCGGTGCTGCTCACCGGCATGGCCCTGCTCGTCGTCGCGGCCGCGTGGCTGTGGCGGCTGCGACCCGACGACGGCTACCTCACCGGCCTGTTCGGCCCGCTGGTGCTGATGGGCGTGGGCGTCGGCCTGAGTTTCATGCCGCTCAACGCGACGATCCTCGCGGGCATCGAGCCACGGGAGGCGGGCGCCGCCTCCGGCCTGCTGCAGACCCTGCAGTGGCTCGGCGGCACCCTCGGCCTCTCCATCCTGGTCACGGTCTTCGGCACGGCGGCCCGGCGCGCGCACGGCTCCCCGTCCGACATCCTCACCGAGGGTGCGGCCCGCGCGTTCGGCATCGGCTCGCTGATCGCGCTGACCGCCCTGCTGGTGTCGGCGTTCGTGATCACCGGCAGGAAACCCCAGGAGGCTGCCTAGGACCTGTCCTAGAACAGCGCGCTGTACGCGTTCAGCGCGGGCTGCCCGCCCAGATGCGCGTACAGCACGGTGGAGTCGGCGCCGATCTCCCCGCGCGTGACCAGGTCGATCATCCCGGCCATCGACTTACCCTCGTACACGGGGTCGGTGACCATCCCCTCGGTGCGTGCGGCGAGCCGCATCGCCTCCAGGGTGGGCTCGTCAGGGAGGCCGTAGACACCGGCGTGGTAACGCTCGTCCAGCTCCACGTCGTCGACGGACAACTCCCGCTTCACTCCGATCAGTCGCCCTGTCCGCTGCGCGATACGGGCCACCTGCTCGCGGGTCTCGGCGGGCTTGGCCGAGGCGTCGATCCCGATCACCCGCCGCTCGCGCCCGCCCGCCTCCTCGATCGCCCGGAACCCGGCGACCATGCCGGCCTGCGTGGACCCGGTCACCGAGCACACGATCACGGTGTCGAAGAAAACACCCAACTCCCGCTCCTGGTCGACCACTTCATAAGCCCACCCGGCGAACCCCAGGCCCCCCAGCGGATGGTCCGACGCCCCCGCCGGAATGGCGTACGGCTTGCCGCCGCCCTCCTCGACCTCCCGCAGCGCCTGCTCCCAGCTCTCCTTGAAGCCGATCCCGAACCCGGCCCGCACGAGCCGTACGTCGGCCCCGGCGAGGCGGCTGATGAGGATGTTGC
Organism: Streptomyces sp. NPDC058086; assembly: GCF_042885015.1. Lineage (NCBI taxonomy): Bacteria > Bacillati > Actinomycetota > Actinomycetes > Kitasatosporales > Streptomycetaceae > Streptomyces > Streptomyces sp. NPDC058086. The sequence continues at coordinate 9,626 of NZ_JBHVST010000115.1, forward strand.
CGACCTTGTCGTACACGGAGTCGGGCCACTCCACCCAGCTCTCCTGCACGAGCACACACTTGAGTCCGGCGCGGGCGGCGACGGCCGCGACCTGGCGGGTGTGGTTGGACTGCACGCCACCGATCGAGACGAGGGTGTCGCAGCCCTGGGCGAGCGCGTCGGCGACGAGGTACTCCAGCTTGCGGGTCTTGTTCCCGCCGTACGCGACACCGGAGTTGCAGTCCTCCCGCTTGGCCCACAGGGAGGCACCGCCGAGGTGCTCGGTCAGGCGCTCCAGCGGATGCACGGGCGAGGGCCCGAAGAGCAGGGGGTAACGCTCGTACGAGGAAAGGGACATGGGTCCTCCCACATCAGGGTTCGACATCGGCCAGGTCTTCGAGCGCGCCCCAGATCTCCGCGGTGACGCGGACGGCGGCGGCCACGTCCCGTTCGGCGCAGGCGTGGATCAGCTCGTCGTGCAGGCCCGCCGAACGGCAGTTGCCGCCCTCGCCGAAGCGGCGCCGTTCCAGACGGCGGATCAGCGGGGTGTAGCGGGCGACGGTGGCGGCGGCGGCACGATTGCCGCTCACTCGTACCAGTACGTCGTGCAACTCGTCGTCGGCCATCAAAGCGGCGTCCACGTCACCGGCGCGCACCGCGTCCGCGAAGCGCACGTTGGCCTCGCGCATCAGCTCGATGTGCGGCGCTTCGAGCCGGGGCACCGCCGTGCGCGCGGCCAGCTCGTGCATGGCGCCGACCACGGCCGCCGCGTCCCGTACATCAGCGGCCACCAGGGGGGTCACCCGCGTGTAGCTCTGCGGCTTGGACTCCAGCAGCCCCTCGTCGACCAGCCGGGAGAAGGCCTCGCGCACCGGCGCCCGCGACAGCCCGAGCAGCTCGGCGAGCCCGGCGTCGCGCACCACCGCGCCCGGTGCGAGCTCACCCGCCACGATGGCGTCCCGTATCGCTTCGTACGCGCGGTCCCTCAGCAGGGTCCGGCGCACGGGTCGTATCGCCTCCATGAACTGAAATGTTAGATATCAGTTCCGTTGCGCACAAGAGTGCGGCCCGTACCGAAGTACGGGCCGCACTCACGCGCGATCGGCTATCCGGCCCACGGCCAGTCGGCGTCGCGCGCCGACTCCAGCAGGGGAACCATCCGGAAAGCCGCGTCCGAGAGGCCGCCGAAGGTGTGCCGGTTGGCCTTCCCGGAGGGGCCGTGGCCCGCCCGGTAGCCGGCCAGGTTCCAGGTGTAGACCGGGACGTGCGCCGGGACCTGCTCGGTCGGGTCGCCGTAGTGGCTGTAGGTGGCCTGCTCGTCGGTGACGATGAGCACCCGGTCGTGCTTCCCGTAGTGCGCGCGCACCGCCTCGCTCGTGTTGGTGCCGCCGAGGTCGCCGAAGCGCTCCAGCACCTTCAGCACCGACTCGCCCTTCGCGAACTTCACCCGGTTGCTGCTGGTGCCGAACTCGACGAGATCCGCGTCCGCCGCCCGCAGCGCGAGCGCCGTACCGAAGATCGCCGCCGCGTCGGCCCGGTTGAGCTCCGAGCGCTCCGACAGCCGCGAGTAGAACATCGAGCCGGACCGGTCGACCAGTACGAGAGTGCGTCCGGGCAGCGCGGGCACGTTCGCCATCGAGTGGCCGAGCGCCTGCTCCAGCGGGTACGACCAGCGCAGCGAGGGCGCGTGCTGGTACGCGGCGAGGTAGCGGAAGGGGAACTGCCGCGAGCGCGCCACCTCCGCCGGGTCGCTGATCCTGGCGGCGACCTGAGCCGCCACCTCGTCGCTCACTCCCGCCTCGTCGAAGTTCCGCAGGTTGCGTACGAGCGCCATCGCGCCCATGGACGGGATGACGGCCTCCCAGGCCGCCTTGTCCATCGGGCCCTGCAGCCAGCCGGCCAGTGCCTCCCACGTCATCCCCGCGTCCGCGAGGCGCCGCGCGCCGTGCGCACCGGTTACGACCTTGCGCCGCTTGGCGGGCCGCAGCGCCATCAGGTCGCGGTGGGCCGCCACGACGGACAGCGACTTGGGAACCACGGCCGCGTCCGGGTGGTGCCGCCGGTCGAGGGCGTACTGGAACAGGTCGCCCTGCCACGGCTTCGCCGGATCGGGCGCCGCGTGCACCAGGTTGAGGATGTCGCCGAAGCGGTAGCCCTTGGCCGCCGTGTCGTACTTCAGCAGCGACTTCTCGCCGTAGAGCCGGCGTACGGCGTCGGCGATGCCCCGCTTGACGGGCTTGGGCACGTTGCGGCCGTACCGGGAGGTCCAGTAGGCGAGCAGCTCGCCGGGCTCGTCCGGGCGGCGCAGCACGGAGGCGATGACCTGGCGGTTGGCCGGGCCGTCGGTGGCGTCCGCGTCGAGGCGTGCCTTCACGTACTCGGCGGCGCCCACGAGCGAGGCCGTCCGCAGGTTGCCCTCGCCGCGCAGCCAGCCGAGCAGGGCGGCCGTCCACGAGGGGTCGGCGACGGCGAGCTCGCGCACGAGCGTGGCGAACCGGTCGTCGCGGGCCTCGCCGGTCTCGTAGAAGGTGTTCTGCGAGACGAAGTTGGCGATGGACAGCAGGAAGAGCTCGGAGCGTGCGTCGCGCTCCTGGCCGCGGCCGACCTGGTGGGTGCGCAGCACGCGGCCGGTCGACGTCACACGGGAAGTGGGCTGCGCCTTGGCCGCCTTGGTGTTGAATCGCGCCATGATGAATTCCCCCGAATTCGTTCTACGACTTCGTCCTACGACGTGAAGCCGCGTTTCGGAGGGAGGCACAGCAAATGGAGGGGGTCCGAGTTCAGAGGTCGGCGACGGACTTAGCCAGATGCTCTACCCAATTGAGCTACACCGACCCGAAGTCGATGACGGGACTTGAACCCGCAACCGTCCGATCCAATGAAGTAACCGTTGCCTGCGCACCGGGCACCCACCATGAGCTGCGCCTCCCGAGATCAATTCGGCGGCGGCGTGGATTCTTTGAGAGAGAAGTAGCCGCAGCCTGCGCACCGGGAGGTGCATGAAATTATGGTGTCCAGAGTTCAAGGCCGGCGGAACCGACGTAGGTGCTCTAACCCCTGAGCTACACCGGCGCGTTGTACCGGTGGCGGGACTCGAACCCGCGGCCGCCCCATTATCAGTGGAAGTAGGTCCTGCCTTCGCACCTGGACGTGCACCACTTTAGGAGGGCGACCGCGGTTCGAGCCATTGAATTTAACTACCCGCGCTTCTGCCGCTTCCAGGGGCCGGTGATGGCGAGCATGATGCCCGGCTCCTGGATGTTGGCGAAGAGGGTCCTGCCGTCGGGTGAGAAGGTGACGCCGGTGAACTCGCTGTAGGTCGGCTCGGCTTCGGTCCCGATGTTCAGTTCGTTGCGGGCGATCGGGTAGGTACGGCCGCTGTCGGTGGCGCCGAAGAGGTGCTGGACGCCCTCGCCGTCCTCGGCGATGACGAGGCCGCCGTAGGGGGAGACGGTGATGTTGTCGGGGCCGTCGAAGGCGCCGTCCTTGGACGGGTCGGGGTTCACACCGAGCAGGACCTTGAGGGTCAGGGTGCGGCGCTTGGGGTCGTAGAACCAGACGGCGCCGTCGTGCTGGACGGGACTTTCCTCGCGGGCGTACGAGGAGACGATGTACGTGCCGCCGTCGCCCCACCACATGCCTTCGAGCTTGCGGGCGCGGGTGACCTGGCCGTCGGTGAACTGCTTGCGCACGGAGACGGTCTTCGCGTCACGGTCCGGGACGTCGACCCAGTCCACGCCGTACACCGTGCCGATCTTGGTGGCTCGGGAGAGGTCGTCGATGAACCGGCCGCCGGAGTCGAAGCACTTGAAGGCCTGGAGGGCGCCGGCGTCGTCGGCGAGAGTGGCGAGCTGTCCGTGACCGTGTTCGAAGCCCTGCGGAGGCGTCCAGCGGTAGAGGAGGCCGTTGGGGCCCGAGGCGTCCTCGGTGAGGTAGAGGCGGCCGCGCTTGGGGTCGACGACGACGGCCTCGTGGGCGTACCGGCCGAGTGCCTTGATCGGCTTGGGGTTCCGGTTGCGGCGGCGGTCGACGGGGTCGACCTCGAAGACGTAGCCGTGGTCCTTGGTCATGCCGTTCCGGCCGGCCTTGTCCTCGGTCTCCTCGCAGGTGAGCCAGGTGCCCCAAGGGGTGTTGCCGCCCGCGCAGTTGGTGGAGGTGCCCGCGACGCCGACCCACTCGGCGACCTTGTCGTGGCGCACCTCGACGACCGTGCAGCCGCCGGACGCGGCGGGGTCGTAGACCAGGCCCTCGGTGAGCGGCACGGGGTACTTCCAACTGTCGCGGGGGCCCTTGAGCTCGTGGTTGTTGACGAGGAGGGTGGCGCCGCGCGGCCCGTCGAAGGTGGAGGTGCCGTCGTGGTTGGACGGCGTGAACTCACCCGAGTCCAGCTTGGTACGGCCGCTGTAGGTGATGACGCGGTAGGAGAATCCGGCGGGCAGCGCGAGCAGGCCCTTCGGGTCCGGGACCAGCGGTCCGTAGCCGACTCCGCCGTGCCGGTCCGTCGGCTTGCCGTCCTCCCCCACGCTCTCGGTGTCGGTGGACGCGAGGGCGTTCGGGGCGGTGGCGAGGGCGCCGACACTGCCGGCCAGGACGATACCGGCGCCGGTCAGCGCGGATCGACCGGCGAAGTCCCTGCGGGTGAGCGACATGGGTGTCTCCCGTGACGGTGGAGGATGACCGTGGAGGGTGGCCGAGGGCGTTGCGGCCACACCGTCCCGCCCACGCCTGAACGGCGGTTGAACACCGGGCGACCTCACCGCACTCGGTTCCATGAATCCGTAAGGACTCGGCCACAGGCACCAAAAGTCCTCCGGACAGGGGAACGGGCGGAACCCTCCGGGACCGGGAACGAGCGCCCCTCCCGAGGCCGGGGAAGGGGGAACGGGGGAAGCCCCCGGGGGCCGGGAACGGGCGCCCCTCCTGGGGCTGGGACGAGTGCCCGCTCGGGGCTGGGGATCGGGCGCCCCCGAGGCCGAGGAATGGGCGAAGCCCCCCTCCCGGGGCTGAGGGTCGGGCAAAGCCCCACCGGGGCCGAGGAAGCACCCCTCCCGGGCTGGGGAACGGGCGAAGCCCCACCGGGGCCGAGCAACGAACGCCCCCCTCGGGACCGAGGACCGGGCAAAGCCCCACCGGGGCCGAGGAAGCACCCCTCCCGGGGCTGGGGAACGGGCAAAGCCCCACCGGGCCCAAGAACGAGCACCCCCCTCAGGACCGAGGAACAGGCAAACCCCCACCGGGGCCAAGGAAGCACCCCTCCCGGGC
>NZ_JBHVST010000115.1:14964-32585 GCF_042885015.1 Streptomyces sp. NPDC058086
ACGGGCAAAGCCCCACCGGGCCCAAGAACGAGCACCCCCCTCAGGACCGAGGAACAGGCAAACCCCCACCGGGGCCAAGGAAGCACCCCTCCCGGGGCTGCGGATCGGGCAAAGCCCCACCGGGCCCAAGAACGAGCACCCCCCTCAGGACCGAGGAACAGGCAAACCCCCACCGGGGCCAAGGAAGCACCCCTCCCGGGCTGGGGAACGGGTGAAGCCCGCCGGGGTCGAGGATTGGGCGAAGCTCTCCCGGGGCCGAGGAACGAGCGCCCTCTCGGGGCCGGGGCAAAGGAAGCCCCCGCGACCGGCCCCGCCCCGCTCAACCCCCTTGCTGCGAGCGTGCCTTGAACGCGGCCTTACGGGCCTCCTTGGCGACCTTCTTGTCGGGGTGGAGGCGGCCCATCGCCTCCAGGACGTCCGGGGTGGCCGGGTGGCCGACGCGCCAGGCCGCGGCGAAGAAGCCGCCGTGCTGCTGGGCAAGCCCCTCGACCAGTCCCTGCAGCTCGGCGGAGTTGCCCTCGGCGGCGAGCTGCGCGGCGATCGTGTCGATGGTGAGCCAGAAGATCATCGCCTCGGACGGCGGGGGCACGTCGGCGGCGCCGTGTTCGGAGAGCCAGACCCGGGCGAGTCCGCCCAGTTCGGCGTCGTCGAGGACCTCGCGCAGCGCGGGCTCGGCCTCCAGACCGACGAGCGAGAGCGCCTGCTGACAGTGCAGCCGGCGCAGCGGCGCCCCGACATCGCCCCCGCGCGCCGCGGCGAGCAACTCCCGGGCGGCGGTGAGGGGTTCACGTCGGGCGAGCCACTGCTCGGTCTCGGCCCGGGCAGCGGTCGGCGGGAAGGTGGCGGTGCCGTCCAGCAGCGCGTCCGCGCCCTTGTCCGCGAGGTCGCCCACCGCGGGGGCGGCGAGGCCGGACTCCAGCAGCCGCGCCCGCACCCCGTACAGGCCGAGGGGTGTCAGCCGTACCATCCCGTACCGCGAGACGTCGTCGGCGGCGGCCGAGGACTCCTCGTCGGTGTCCGCCATCAGTGTCTCGTCGACCGGCTGGAAGTCGACGAGACCGACGGGTTCGAGCAGCCGGAACTGGTCGTCGAGCCGCATCATCGCGTCCGACACCTGCTCCAGTACGTCATTGGTGGGCTCCCCCATGTCGTCGGGCACGATCATGGACGCGGCGAGGGCCGGCAGCGGTACCGGACCTTCGCCCGCCCCGCCCTCGCTCACACTCAGCAGATACAGATTGCCGAGCACTCCGTCCAGGAACTCGGCCTCGGCCTCGGGGTCCCAGTCCAGCGAGGAGAAGTCGATCTCCCCGCCGCCGTCCATCGCGTCGACGAGCTCGTCGAGGTCGGGCACGCTCGCGTCGGCCAGTACGGTCTCCAGGGCGGTGAGCCACACCCCGAGGACGTCCTGCGGCGCTCCGGAGGTGAGCAGCGCGAGGTCCGCGCCCGCGGCGACCGTGCCCTCCTCCTCGTCCACGATCTCGACGAGCCCAGTGTCCACGGCCACCCGCCAGGCCTCGCTGGCGAGGGCCGCCGCGTCGTCGCCGGTGAGCCCGAGCACGTCGGCCGCCCCGGGAAGCTGTTCCTCGACGAGTTCGCCCCCGGCGCCGACCCGCATGTCCGGGCCGGCCCAGCGGGCCAGCCGTGCGGCGCGGGAGAGCAGCGGTGTGGCGAGCGCGTCCCGCGCCAGCTCCGCTTCGGACGTCAGCCGCACCGGCGGCAAGGGGGAGCTCTCTGACATCGGCTGGGTTCTCCTCCGAACAATCAGGACCCGAACAGCGGGATCGAACGGCCCGAACGAGCGGAACCGGGCGACCCGACCGGCGGGACCGACCAAGCATGACAAGCAGGAAAAGCAGTACAAGCGGAACAAGCATGCCGAGCGGAACAAGCGTGACATCCACCGGGGTCCGGCAGATCACCCACCGGGACCCGGCAGCGCATCCGCCCGCCCCAGCGGTACGTCCACCGAGCCCACAAGGACATCGTCCCGCAGGACATCCCGCGCGCCCCGCGGACCGCCCCCGGACCCGAGGGTCCGGACGCCGGACCGGAAAACCGCTTCGACGGCTCAGCCTAGACGGATTTCCACCCATGCCGCCCGGTTCATGTCCCTGTCAGGAGTTGTACATCACTCCATCCTTGACAACTCCCCTTCCCACACACGAGATTGACGCGCGTAGAAGTTCAAAGGGGCACCCGTCCCACCAGCTTCTACGCGCGTCACCGGCCCGCACACAGGTCGCGCTACCCCACACGCTCCACCCTCGTCCCGGCGTTCATGTAAGTCCCCGGAGGGATTCCCTTGCCGAGCAAGAGAACCGCGCGCATCGGCGCGCTGACCGTAGCCGCGGTCTGTTCCACCGTCTCCGCCGTGGTGCTGACCGCACCCGCCCACGCGGACACCGTCCACATCCACGACATCCAGGGCACCACCCGGACGTCCCCCTACGCGGGCCAGAAGGTCACGGACGTGGCGGGCATCGTCACGGCCCTGCGGACCTACGGTTCGTCCCGGGGTTTCTGGATCCAGGACCCGACCCCGGACGACAACCCGGCCACCAGTGAGGGCGTCTTCGTCTTCACCAGCTCCACTCCGAAGGTCGCCGTCGGCGACTCGGTCACCGTCACGGGCACCGTCTCGGAGTACGTGCCCGGCGGCGCCTCCTCCGGCAACCAGTCGCTGACGGAGATCACCAAGCCGACGATCACCGTGCTGTCGTCCGGCAACGCGGTCCCCGCGCCCACGGTCGTCAACAGCCGTTCCGTGCCGACCGCCTACAGCCCCGCCGGTGACACGGCCGCGAGCGGCTCGATCAACGCGCTCACCCTGGAGCCGACGAAGTACGCCCTGGACTACTACGAGTCCCTCGAGGGCATGAACGTCCAGGTCGCCGACGCCCGCGTGGTCACCGCCACCGACCGGTACAGCGAGCTGTGGGTCACGGTGAAGCCGCACGAGCACCCCACCCACCGCGGCGGCACGATCTACGGCGCGTACACCTCGCAGAACACCGGCCGCCTGCAGATCCAGTCCCTCGGCGCGACCGCTGACTTCCCCGTCGCGAACGTCGGCGACGAGCTCGCCGGCACCACCGCGGGCCCGCTCGACTACAACCAGTTCGGCGGCTACACGCTCGTCGCGAGCCAGTTGGGCACCCTGGAGAAGGGCGGCCTGCAGCGCGAGACGACCCGCAAGCAGTCGCGCGGCGAGCTGGCCGTGGCGACGTACAACGTCGAGAACCTGGACCCGGGCGACGGCACGTTCGCCGCCCACGCGGCCGCGATCGTGAACAACCTCCAGTCGCCCGACATCGTGTCCCTGGAGGAGATCCAGGACAACAACGGCGCCACGGACGACGGCACGGTCGCCGCCGACCAGACGGTGAACAAGCTGATCGACGCGATCGTCGCGGCGGGCGGCCCGAAGTACGACTGGCGTTCCATAGACCCGGTCAACGACAAGGACGGCGGCGAGCCCGGCGGCAACATCCGCCAGGTCTTCCTCTTCAACCCGGAGCGGGTCTCCTTCACGGACCGCGCGGGCGGCGACTCGACGACCGCCGTCGGTGTCACCAAGGTGCACGGCAAGGCCCAGCTGACGGCCTCCCCCGGCCGGATCGACCCGGCCAACACGGCCTGGACGTCCAGCCGCAAGCCGCTGGCCGGCGAGTTCGTCTTCCGTGGCAAGACGGTCTTCGTGATCGCCAACCACCTCAACTCCAAGGGCGGCGACCAGGGGCTGACCGCGCAGTACCAGCCCCCGGCCCGCAGCTCGGAGACCCAGCGTCATCTGCAGGCGACGGCGGTGAACTCCTTCGTCAACGAGATCCTCAAGGCCCAGAAGAACGCCGACGTGCTCGCCCTCGGTGACATGAACGACTTCGAGTTCTCGGACACCACCAAGATCCTCGAGGGTGACGGCGAGCTCTGGTCCGCGATCAAGTCGCTGCCGAAGAGCGAGCGTTACACGTACGACTACCAGGGCAACCAGCAGGTCCTGGACCAGATTCTGGTCAGCCCGTCGATTCGCAAGGACTGCGACTTCGACTACGACAGCGTGCACGTCAACTCGGAGTTCTCCGACCAGATCAGCGACCACGACCCGCAGGTACTGCGGTTCCGGCCGTAGGTCTGCAGGGGCTGTGGATGAGGCCACAGCCCCGAAATGAGAAGAGCCCGGCCCCGTCGTCCGGGGGGCCGGGCTCTTCCCTTGCCCGAGGTCAGGCGTCCCTTGCCCGAGGTCAGGCGGCGAACGTCTCGTTCAGCCAGCCCTTCCAGGCGGTCTCGTTGTGCTCGGCGTCGGCGTCGGACGCGAAGTCGTGGACGCTCATGCCGACCGGGGCGCCCCAGTGGTTGCGCCCGAAGAAGCGGATGAGGGCGTTGTCGGTGCGCAGCCCGATGAAGTACGGGTTGCGGTAGTCGACCACGGCGTCGAGGAGCTGCCCCTCGGGTCCGCGGGCCCGCACCCGCGCGCCCTCGGCCGTGTCGTCCGCGAGGCCGAGCGCCCGCCCGACGGCGGCGAAGGCGTCGGACGCCGTGGACGCGCCGGGCCCGTCGAAGGTGGCGAAGGCGACCGGGCGCCCCGCGAAGTGCGTCACGTACTCGCGCAGGGTGTGCAGATAGAAGTCCGTGTGCTTGCTCGCGCCGTCGTACTGGTTGTCCCAGTCCTCGACGAAGATGCCGCTGTGCACGTACCGCACCCACGACCGGCGGCCGTCGTCACGCGGCTCGATGGTCTCGTCGATCTGGTTGAGGGTCTGCTGGGAGATGCCCTCGACGTCCTCGACCAGGCTGGTGAGGCGGTGCGGCGGGTCCCAGTTGGTGAGCGTGGAGCCGAAGGGCCCGGTCCCGCCCTGGCGCGGCTCGAACTCCATCGGCCACAGCCAGCCGCCGGTACCGGTGGTGATCGCCTCCCACATCTGCTCCGGGGTGGCATCGACCTCGAACTCGCGGGCGATCTCGAATTCCTTGGACATGGTGGGGGTTCTCCTGTGGTTCAGTCCTGGTCGGGCGGGGCCGGGGCCACCGCGAGGGGGGTCTGCGGCGTCGCGGCGGCCGCCGCCTCGACGGTGACTTCCGGCGTGACGATGACTTCCGGCTGTGCGGTGGCTTCCGGCTGTGCGGTGGCTTCCGGCTTGAGCGTCGGGTGGACGGCGACGACGATCCGGTGGTCGCGCCCACCCTCCGCGTTCCCGTCGTGGTACTTGCGGATGAGCGCGCCGACCCCTTGCGTCAGCTCCTCGATGAACGCGGCGCGGTCGGCGGCGGAGGCGAAGGTCACCTCACCGTCGAGCGCGTAGGTGGCGAGCCGCTTGCGGGCCTTCGCCGCGCCGGTGATCAGCGCCCCCACGTCCCTGACCAGCCGGGCACCGACGGCGAGCAGCCAGCGGGCCGAGAGCTGGTCCCGGAAGCGGTCCGGGTCGGGCTGTACGGCGGCGAGGGCGAGTGGCGAGATGACGTACGACGACGCCGTCGCGCGCATCAGCCGCTCGGTGACATTGCCCTTGCGACGCTCGCCCGCGAGCTCGACCAGTCCGTGCCGCTCCAGCGCCTTCAGGTGGTAGTTCACCTTCTGCCGCGGCAGCCCGACCTTTCCGGCCAGCATGGCGGCCGACGCGGGTCCGGCGGCGAGCTCGGCCAGCAGCCGGGCCCGTATGGGGTCGAGCGAGACGGCGGCTGCCTCGGCATCCTCGATGACGGTCACGTCCAACATGACTCCACCGTCTCACCGAACACTTTTTTTGTCCAGACGGGTCAAGTTGTCGGAGAAGGGGCCGCGAAGACTCGTCGACCGCCGCGCCTCAGCCCTGCGGCCCGCCCTCGTCGAGACGTGCCAGCTGGGTCTGGAACCAGTCCAGCCGGGCCTGCAGCAGTGCCGCCTCGGCGACGAGTTCGGACACCCCGAGCCCGGCGGGCAGATCCCCGACCACGGCCCCGCTCCCGGCGCGGACCCGCAGCCCGTCACCGGCCAGCCGCGCGAACCCCGCCAACGACAGGGACGTACGACCGCGTACGCAGCCCGCGCAGGCCGCCGCGAGGGCGCGCCAGCCGGGGCGCCCCCAGCCCGCGTCCGCGAGCGCGGCGGCCACCGCGCCGCACGCGCAGGGACCGACCGTCGCGCTCCGCACCCGCTGGCGGGCGTAGCGGAAGCCCTGTTCGAAGCGGATGTAGGCGCCGAGGACGGAGACCTCCAGGAGGACGGCCGCCCGGTGCTCGGCGGTGCAGAGCATGGCCTCGGCCGTAGCCGTGTCGTGCACGCAGTGGAAGCCGCAGTCGCAGCGGCGGTGCGGCGACCGGTGCCTCAGCCCGTAGACGCAGCGCGCCTCGTCCAGCACTCCGTACGGCACCGCGCCGCCCAGCGAGACGCCGGTGAACCCGGCCCGGGTGCCGTCCTGGGACAGCACCGGGTGGGCGATCTTGTATCCGGTCGGCGGCTCCGTCGGTCGTTCCTCGGGGAGCCGCAGCCTCATCGGGCGACCGGGACCTCTTCGGGCACGGACGCCTCCAGCTCCTCGATTTCCTCGGGGAGTTCCTCGGGAAGTTGGAGATTGTCTTCGTCCGCGCGAGTCCGCTCTTCCGCGACTCCGGTGGCGAGTGCCTTGCCCAGCCTCATGACGCCTCCCGCGATCTGCCGTCGACTTCCGTCCTCGCCATGGTGACCCATGAGGGGCCGGGTTGGCACCAGGGCCTCGCGAAAGCAGCCACCTGGTAGCAATGCTTCCCTTTACCTCGTAGAAGAATTAAGTGGAGCTTCACGGTGGAGCTGCCGAGACTACTCGCATGACGACCTCAGCCCTCTCCGCCCCTCCCTCCGCCTCTTCCTCCACTCCTCCGTTCGGCCGTGCGCTCTGCGCGATGGTCACGCCCTTCACCGAGGCGGGCGCGCTCGACCTCGACGGGGCGGGGCGGCTCGCCGACCGGCTGGTCCGCGCGGGCTGCGACGGTCTGGTCCTGTCCGGCACCACGGGGGAGTCCCCGACCACGACGGACGCCGAGAAGTCCGCGCTCGTACGCGCCGTGCGCGAGGCGGTCGGCGACCGGGCCGCGATCGTCGCGGGCGTCGGCACCGCCGACACGCGGCACACCGTCGAACTGGCCCTGTCGGCCGAAAAGGCGGGCGCGGACGGCCTGTTGGTCGTGACGCCGTACTACAGCAAGCCTCCGCAGGACGCCGTCGAGGCGCACTTCCGGGAGATCGCCGACGCCACCGGCCTGCCGCTCACGCTGTACGACATTCCCGGCCGCACCGGCACCCGTATCGAGCCCGACACCCTGATCCGGCTCGCCGAGCACCCCCGGATCGTGGCCGTCAAGGACTGCGCGTACGACCTCCTCGGCACCCAGAAGGTGCTGGCCCGCACGGAGTTGGCGTACTACGCGGGCTGTGACGAGCAGGTGCTCGCGCTGCGGGCGGTCGGCGGGACCGGGTACATCAGCACGGTGGCGAACGCGGCCCCCGGCCCCTTCCGCGCGATCCTCGACGCGTTCGAGGCGGGGGACACGGCGGAGGCGGCCCGTCGGCAACAACGCGCCGTCCCGCTCATCGAGTTGATGATGTCGTCGGGACTGCCCGGCACGGTCACGGCCAAGGCCCTGCTCGGCCGGCTCGGCCTGCCCGCGGGTCCGGTCCGCCCGCCGCTGCGGCCCGCCGGCCGGGAGGTGACCGACGGACTGCTGGCGGCGTACGAGGAGTTGGCGGCCGCCTGATCAGCGCCTGGCGAAGACAGGTGTCCAGCGCCCGGCGGCACCGTCCTGGCCGCCCCGGAATCCGCTCAGCGGTACCTCCTTGTCGCTGCCCAGGGCGACGACCACGAGCCGGTTGTGGAACTCGTTCGAGCCGGGCGTGATGTCCCAGGCGATCAGGCGCTTGTTGTCGACCCAGGCGAGCAGTTGCTGCCCGCGTACGGTGGTGATCCGCTTGCCGGTGGCGGGGTCCAGGATCTCGGAGGCGGTGGTCTTCTTCCCGCCCGCGAAGTCGCCCGCGGCGAGTCTGCCGTCCGGGGACAGCCGTGCGTCGACGTACCAGGGCAGGTGCCTCTCGTTGTCGGGCGTCGCGACCTCGTTGCCCTGGAAGTCGTAGAAGCGCTGGCCGGGTGCGGTGGTGACCCCGCTGTAGACCAGTTTGCCGTCGCGGCTGAAGCCGAAGTCCTGACGGACGTTGATGTCGGAGCCGCCGCCGGACGGGACCTTGCTCCAGGACGCCGTGCCGGACGCGACGTCGACGACGTAGAAGCCGGTCCGGCCCGGCTCCTGGTAGGTGGCCTGGTTGTCCGTCACCGTGGCCTGCAGGTCGGGGTTCGTCTTGTAGGTCGTCGCGACGAGTTTGCGGCCGTCGGGCGAGAATGCGACCCCGCCGACCGTGTGGTCGACCGGAATCCAGCGCTCGACCTCGCCGGTGCGCAGGTCGAGCAGGCCGATCCGCCGGGCGGGCAGGTCCCGCTCCAGGACGGCGGCGGTCCGCAGGCCGGGGGCGACCGCGACAAAGGACCACTTCGTGGTCTTCTTGTACTTGTGCGTCCGCACGTCGAGGAGCCAGTACGTGCGGACGTTGATGTGACGGTCGGCCGACTGCTTGACTCCCGTGGTGGTGTAGTACGCGGCCAGCGCGACTCCCCCGGCCGCGATCAGGTCGCGCGGTGGGGTCTGGTCGGGGTGGGCGACGATGTCGTTCTCGTTCAGGACGTTCGCCGGGCGTACGTCGTCCTTGCCAGTGTCCAGCACGGGCACCGCGACGGCGACCGCGGCGGCGGTGGCCACGGCGACAGAGGCGATTGTACGGATCCGGCGGCGCCGTCGGACGGCCAGTACCCGGTCGGCGAAGTCCACGGGCGGCGGGGCGACATCCGCGACCTGCTCGTGGAAGGAGTCTCGGACGAGGTCGTCGACGTTCACGGGCGCACCTCCAGCGGCAAGAAGTCACGGGACGACGGCCGCTCGTCGCCGCCCCGGCCGAGTGCGGCCAGTTCGGGGGCGAGGGCGCGCAGCCGGGCGAGCGAGCGGTGGGTGGTGGACCGTACGGTCCCGACGGAGCAGCCGAGGAGCCGGGCCACGTCGGCCTCGGGCAGATCCTCGAAGAAGCGCAGGACGAGCACGGTGCGCTGCCGGGCGGTGAGCCGGGCCAGCGCCCCCCGCATCACGACCCGCAGCTCCGCGACGGACGAGGCGTCCGCGTCGTGGAACGCGCCCTCGGGCGGCTCGGCGACGCTCAGCTCGCGCCGGGGCCACTTCAGCCGCCAGCGGCTCACCTGCTGCCGGTACAGCACCTGCCGTACGTACGCCTCGGGTTCGTCGATCCGGTGCCACCGCCCCGCGGCCTTGATCAGGGCGTTCTGCAGCAGGTCCTCGGCGGCGTGCCGGTCCCCGCCGCTGAGCAGCACGGCCGTCTTCAACAGCATGGACGACCGATTCGCCACGAACTCCCGGAAGCTCTTCTGCGCTTCGGCATCCATCGTCACCTTCGTCTTCCCCGAGGGTCTGCTCCGGCGGCCCTGACGGCCCGCCCCTGTACCCCTTGTGACGCGTGCGCCCGCCCGCCGCTATGCCCCGGGGCCGCGATCAATCTCGAGCAATCTCAAGGAGGTTGTCCGTCCAGAGCGGACGGAAAAAGACGAAGGCAAGGAGGTTACCCACTCCTTGCCACTCTCAACTTATAGCGCACCGGGGGGCTTGCGGCAAGGCCCCCGTCGTGCCGCAGAATCACCGGCCGAAGCCGGAATCTGCGGACACGGGGAGTCGCAAAGTGCGTGTGCTGTTGTCGACATGGGGATCGCGCGGGGACGTCGAACCGCTGGCGGGACTCGCGGTGCGGTTGCGGGAACTCGGCGCGGAGGTGCGGGTGTGCGCGCCGCCGGACGAGGAATTCGTGGCGCTGCTGGCTCGGGTCGGCGTGCCGCTGGTGCCGCTCGGCCCGTCGGTGCGCTCGGTGGTGACCGGCGAGAGGCCGCCGTCGGCAGCGGCCGCGTTCCGGCTCGCGCCCGAACTGGTCGCCGCGAGGTACGAGACGCTCACCGCGGCGGCCGAGGGGTGTGACGCGCTGCTGGCGACCGGCCTGATGCCGGCCGGCGCGCGCTCGGTGGCCGAGAAACTGGGCATCCGCTACGTGTTCGCGTGCTTCCACCCGTTCGGACTGCCGTCGCAGCACTTCCCTCCGCAGTCGCGGCCGGGCCGGCCGTCCCCGCGGGAGGAGACCGACCTCAAGGTGCTGTGGGAGCAGGACGCCCAGCGCGTGAACGAGCTGTACGGCGAGGCGGAGAACAGCCACCGGGCGGTGATCGGCCTGCCACCGGTGGACAACGTCCGTGACTACGCGGTCACTGACCGGCCGTGGCTGGCGGCGGACCCCGTCCTGGGCCCGTGGCAGGACCTGACGGATCTCGACCTCGTGCAGACCGGGGCGTGGATCCTGCCGGACGAACGCCCGCTTCCGGCCGGGTTGGAGGCGTTCCTGGACGCCGGTGCACCACCGGTGTACGTGGGCTTCGGCAGCATGGCCGCGCACGCCCCGAAGGACATCGCCCGGGTGGCCATTGAAGCGAGCCGCGCGCAGGGCCGCCGCGTACTCCTTGCCCGCGGCTGGGCCGGCCTGGCCCCGATCGACGACGCCGACGACTGTTTCGTCGTCGGTGAGGTCAACCAGCAGGCGCTGTTCGGCCGGGTGGCCGCCGTCGTGCACCACGGCGGCGCGGGCACGACGACGACGGCCGCCCGGGCCGGCGCGCCCCAGGTGGTCGTACCCCAGATCGTGGACCAGCCGTACTGGGCCGCCCGGGTCGCCGAGCTGGGCATCGGCGCGGCCCACGGCGGTCCGACTCCGACCTTCGAGTCCCTGTCGGCCGCGCTCGGCACGGCCCTGGCCCCCGAGACCCGCGTAGGGGCGACCGCCGTGGCCGCCACGATCCGCACCGACGGGACGACGGTGGCCGCGAAGCTTCTCCTCGACATGATCAGCCGGGAGGAGCCACGCGCATCCGTGTGAACCCCACGGGACCCGTCCGGCCAGGACCCCGAACACAAGAACCCGCACACGCCGGTCCGGACGCCTTGCCGCGCGCAAGGGTCACGAGCGACCTCACCTTCGGAACATTCGGAGCCAACGACGTGAACCCCCTGACCACCAGCGCGTTCGACCTTCCCGACCGCCTCTCCGCCAAGGCCGACCCGACGCTGATCGCCGGCGACGAAGAACACTTCGCGGCCATCGCGGAGTGCCTCGAAGAGTCGATCGCCGAGCTGACCGACCTCCTCGACGCCGAGCGCAGGGCGCCCGGCGGCGCGGGCCGGCAGGCGATGGACCGGGACGTGGAGATCCACCGGCTGACCGCTCGCCTGCGCGCACTGCGTCGCTTCGGTCTGGACCTGTGCCTCGGACACATGGTCGGCGCGGACGACCCCGAGCCCGTGTACGTCGGACGGCTCGGCCTCACGGACAGTACGGGTCGTCGGCTGCTGCTCGACTGGCGCTCCCCCGCGGCCGAGCCGTTCTTCGGAGCCACCCACGCCGACCCGATGGGTCTGGCGAGCCGCCGCAGGTATCGCTGGACCCGAGGCCGGATCGGCGACTACTGGGACGAGGTGTTCACCTCGGACGGATTCGCCGGCCACGCCGCGCTCGACGACCAGTCCGCCTTCATCGCCAGCCTGGGCGCTGACCGGTCGCC
Organism: Streptomyces sp. NPDC058086; assembly: GCF_042885015.1. Lineage (NCBI taxonomy): Bacteria > Bacillati > Actinomycetota > Actinomycetes > Kitasatosporales > Streptomycetaceae > Streptomyces > Streptomyces sp. NPDC058086. The sequence continues at coordinate 26,625 of NZ_JBHVST010000115.1, forward strand.
GCGGATGCGCGACGTGCTCGGCACCATCCAGGCCGACCAGGACGCCATCATCCGCGCGGGATCCCGCGGCGCTCTCGTCGTCGACGGCGGTCCGGGTACGGGCAAGACGGTCGTCGCTCTGCACCGCTCCGCCTACCTCCTCCACTCCGACCCGCGCCTCGGTCACCGCCGGGGCGGCGTGCTGTTCGTCGGTCCGCACCGGCCCTACCTGGCGTATGTCGCCGACGTCCTGCCCAGCCTCGGGGAAGAGGGCGTGCAGACCTGCATCCTGCGGGATCTCGTCGCCGAGGGAGCCGCCGCGACGATCGAGGCCGACCCGGACGTGGCTCGCCTGAAGTCGTCCGCCGATCTGGTGAAGGCGATCGAGACAGCCGTGAGGTTCTACGAGGAGCCGCCCACCAAGGGGATGACGGTCACGACCCACTGGTCCGACATCTGGCTGAGCGCCGACGACTGGGCCATGGCGTTCGAAGCGGCGGAACCCGGTACTCCGCACAACGAGGCGCGCGACCAGGTCTGGGAGGAACTGCTCACGATCCTGGTGGACAAGCACGACGACGCCTCGGCGCATGACGACGACGTCTCGGCCGACCTGCTCCGCACGTCGCTGCTGCGGAACAGGGAACTGCTCACGGCTTTCGACCGCGCCTGGCCGCTGCTCGAAGCGGCCGACCTGGTCTCGGACCTGTGGTCGGTACCCGCCTACCTGCGCAAGTGCGCTCCCTGGCTCGGCCCCGACGAGGTCCGGCGGCTGCGGCGCGAGGACGCCCAGGCCTGGACGGTGTCCGACCTGCCGCTGCTGGACGCGGCACGGCAGCGGCTCGGCGACCCGGAGGCGGCGCGGCGCAAGCGTCGTAACGAAGCCGCCGTCGCCGCCGAACGCGCACGCAGGGCCGACGTCATCGACAGCCTGCTGCAGAACGTCGTGATCGACGAGAGCGAAGGCGCGGTGGGGATGCTGCACGGACGGGACCTGCAGGACACCCTGGTCGACGAGAGCGCGCTGCCCGGCACCGAACCGGACCTGCTCGCCGGCCCGTTCGCGCACATCGTCGTGGACGAGGCGCAGGAGCTGACCGACGCGGAGTGGCAGATGCTGCTGCTCCGTTGCCCGTCCCGGAGCTTCACCATCGTCGGGGACCGTGCCCAGGCCAGGCACGGGTTCACGGAGTCGTGGCGGGAACAGCTCGAGCGGATCGGGCTCGACCGGATCGAGTCGGCCTCCCTGAGCATCAACTACCGGACGCCGGAAGAAATCATGGCGGAGGCCGAGCCGGTCATCCGGGCCGTGCTCCCGGACGCCAATGTGCCGACCTCGATCCGCAGCGGCGGCGTTCCCGTCGTACACGGATCCACCGCGGATCTGAGCTCGGTCCTCGACACCTGGCTCGCCGCGCATGCGGACGGCATCGCCTGTGTCATCGGCGATCCCACCTTCCGGGAGACGTCCCGCGTCCGTTCACTGACCCCGGAGCTGTCGAAGGGGCTCGAGTTCGACCTGGTCGTCCTCATCGACCCAAAGACGTTCGGCGAGGGCGTCGAAGGAGCGGTCGACCGCTATGTCGTGATGACCCGAGCGACCCGGCAACTCGTCGTCCTCACGAGCTCATGAAGCGGTTCCCCGCGCCCTGGAAGGGGCGCGGGGGCTGCGCATCCGCGGCTCCGCCGCGGGAGCCGTCGGAGGCTGGATTGCAGAGCCTGTCAGTGGCGCTTAGCGTGATGTCGGGGACTCCAGGGGCTCTCGGGTGCGGTGCGTGCGGCGGACTTGGCAGGGCGTGCGCCCACCCTGATCTCAGATCGGTTCGCTGCGGCGAGCGGTCCTGATCACGGACCTCGATGAAAGGTCACTCATGCCACAATCCATGCGCGCTCTCGTAGCCGGAAAGGTTGGCGAGCCGGCCGATGTCCTGCGGCTTGAATCCCGTCCTGTTCCCACGCCGGAAGCCGGTCAGGCGTTGATCCGCGTGAAGGCGACTCCGATTCACGCCAGTGATCTGCACGTGCTGCGTGGCCGCTACGGTTTCTCCCCCGGGTTTCCCACCGTCGGGGGTCACATGGAATGCGTGGGCCGTATTGAGGCCCTGGGCCCGGACACCGAGGGACTGAAGATCGGGGAGCGCGTGGTGGCCGTCGCCGTCCCGGCGGTACCCGGGCCGCATGTGACCGGCACGTGGCAGGAATACCTTGTTGCCGATACACGAAGGCTCCTGCCGGTCCCCGAGCATCTGAGCGACTCCAGCGCCTGTCAGCTCGCCGTCAACCCGTTGACCGCGCTGCTACTGGTGACTCGCGAACTCGACGTACAGCCGGGTGAATGGTTGTTGCAGACGGCCGCGGGCTCCACCGTCGGCCGGCTCGTCATTCAGCTGGCCGGACATCTGGGTATGCGCACGATCAATGTCGTGCGGCGGCGCGATGCCGTCGAGGAGATCAAGGCGCTTGGTGGTGACGAGGTCATTTGCACCGAGGACGAGGACCTGTTGCAGCGTGTGGCCGAGATTGCAGGATCGGCCGGCGTGCGCAAGGCGATCGACTGTGTCGCGGGCCATGTGGGTGCCCAGGTGTCCCAGGCACTGGCTCCGGGAGGAGAGGTCGTGGTCTACGGCGCGCTCTCCACCCATCGGCAGACCGACCCGGCAGCGCTGACGATCCCGCTGTCGGCACGCTCGGTCATCTACGAGACCAAAGCAGTCCGTGGGTTCTGGCTGAACCGCTGGTTCGGCACTGCCTCACCCGCGGATGCGCTGCGAGCGCTGTCCGAGGTTCGCAGTCTCGTCGCTGATGAGGTGCTGAGCATCCCCCAGGGCGAGCCGTTCCCGCTCGAACGCTTCACTGAAGCCATCTCGTTCGCCGAAGCACCCGCACACGGCGCGAAACCGCTCTTCGTCTTCGAGGACGGCCGGGACGAAGACGGCAGGTAGGACGCGGGTTCCCGGCCGACATCCAGAGGTGGCATCAACTTACAAGGCGGCTGTCTCCCCCGACGCACGAGCGCCCTCCCGGACCGTCCTGGGGCCGTGGAAGGGCGCTCGACGATGACCGACGCCGACAGCTGCGACAGCTCAGCAGCAGGTCAGCAGCGGGTCAGAGCATTGACCGATGAGGCGGCCGCAGGTCACGGCCGCCGCTGATCAGTTGTGGCTGTGCAGAACCTCGTTCAGGCCGCCCCACACCGCGTTGTTCGGCCGCGCCTCGACGGTTCCGGTCACCGAGTTGCGGCGGAAGAGGATGTTCGACGCCCCGGACAGCTCACGGGCCTTGACGATCTGCCCGTCGGGCATGGTCACGCGGGTGCCCGCGGTGACGTACAGCCCCGCCTCGACCACGCACTCGTCGCCGAGGGCGATACCGACGCCCGCCTCGGCGCCGATCAGGCAGCGCTCGCCGATGGTGATGCGGACGTTGCCGCCGCCGGACAGGGTGCCCATGGTGGAGGCGCCGCCGCCGATGTCGGAGCCGTCGCCGACCACGACGCCGGCCGAGATGCGGCCCTCGACCATCGACGTGCCGAGCGTGCCCGCGTTGAAGTTCACGAAGCCCTCGTGCATGACGGTGGTGCCTTCGGCGAGGTGCGCGCCGAGCCGGACGCGGTCGGCGTCGGCGATCCGGACGCCCTTGGGGGCGACGTAGTCCGTCATGCGCGGGAACTTGTCGATGGACGTCACCTGGAGGTGCAGGCCCTCGGCGCGGGCGTTGAGGCGCACCTTCTCGACGTCGTCCACGGCGACCGGGCCGAGCGAGGTCCAGGCGACGTTGGCGAGATGACCGAAGATGCCGTCCAGGCTCTGGCCGTGCGGCTGCACGAGGCGGTGCGAGAGCAGGTGCAGGCGCAGGTAGGTGTCGTGCGCGTCGATCGGCTTCTCGTCCAGCGAGGCGATGACCGTGCGGACCGCGACCACTTCGACGCCCCGGCGGGCGTCGGGCCCGACGGCTTTGGCGGCGCCTTCGCCGAGCAGCTCGACGGCACGCTCGGCGGACAGCCGCTCGGTGCCGGCCGGGCCGGGCTCGGCGGACAGCTCGGGCGCGGGGAACCAGGTGTCGAGGACGGTGCCGTCGGCCGTGAGGGTGGCGAGGCCGGCGGCGACGGCGCCGGTGGTGCGAGTAGCAGTCGTGTCGGTCATGGGTGAAACCTAACGCGGCCCGGGGCGCACGAGCGAACCGGTACACCCGCCATCTCACGTGCCGGGCGCCCCGTACGCCCCTCGCGGGACCCCGTTCTCCCCTCGCGCATCCCCGCACCGAGCCCTCCCCCTCAGCCGATCACCCGCCCCAACACCTCCCGCGCATACCCCTCGTCATACGACACCCCCGTCAGCAGCACCTGCAGACAGATCCCGTCCACCAGCGCGACCAGGGCCCTGGCGGTGACGGGGTCGGTGCGGCGGGCGAGGGGTACGGCGAGGTCCTGGACCCATTCGGCGGCGACGGGGCGCAGGGCGGGGCGGCGCAGCGCGGCGAGGTAGAGCTCGTACTCCAGCTCCACCCCCGTACGGTCGCCCGCGAGCCACTCGCCCATCAGCCCGGCGAGTTCACCGGCGAGGTCGGCCCGGGGGTCCTCCAGCGCGCCGCGCGCGGCGATCACCTTGGCGAAGCCCTCGTTCGCCTGGCGCAGCGCGGCGACCATGAGCTCGTCGAGGGTCTTGAAGTGATACGTGGTGGAGCCGAGCGGCACATCGGCCTCGGCGGCGACGGTGCGGTGGCTCAGCCCGGCGAGTCCCTTGGCGCCCACGACGCGGATCGCCGCGTCGATGATCCGCTGCCGCCGCTCGGGGTCGTAGCGGCGCGCCGCCATCAGTGGGCCCCGCCGAGGTTCAGCACCACGACCCCGCCGATGATCAGCAGTATCCCGGCGACCTTGGTGAAGCTGAGCGCCTCGCCGAGGAACACCATGCCGATCGCGGCGATGACGGCGGTGCCGGCGCCGGCCCAGATCGCGTAGGCCGTGCCGACCTGGACGGTCTTGAGGCACTGCGCGAGCAGCACGAAGGCGATGACGTATCCGAGGACGGTCACCAGCGAGGGCCAGAGCCTGCTGAAGCCCTCGCTGTACTTCATGGCGGTCGTGGCGGCCACCTCGGAGGCGATGGCTCCGGCGAGCAGTGCGTATCCCATGTGTACAAGTGTACGCATCGATGCGTACGCCCGTACGCAAAGAGCGCGAGCCCCTCGCCGCAGCTCACCCCGTGACCGGCCGGCAGGCCACCGGCCCCGGTTCACGCACCCGCGCCAGGCGGTCCAGCGTCCGCCGCTTGGCGTGGGCGGCCCGGCGCAGCACCTCCACCCGTCGGTAGCGCAGCAGTTCGGCGGGGTCGGGGCGGACGGTTCCGGCGAGTTCGTAGCCGTACGAGGTCAGCCGTTCGCCCGATACGGCTTCGCGCAGCCGTATTTGATCGGGCGTCAGTCTGGTCGTCCAGGCGCCCGCCCGTGAGGTGTCCAGCGCGCCGTGGGTGCGTCGGTGCCAGGTCTTGCGGGCGGGTACCGCCAATCCCGGCGAAGCGGTGCGGCTCGGTCGTCCCGGGGGCGTTTCCTCGCCCAGGAACCCGCACACGCCCCGGAGTTGGCTCTCGGGATCGGCCACGAGGTCCTCGAATCGAAGTTGGTACCAGCTGTCCGGGCCCAGTTCGCGCGCGTACGTGCGGGTGGTGTCCACGACCTGTGCCCAGATGGCCACGGCCTCATCGAATCCCCGGTGCCACCAGGGCATCCGGAGCAGCGAGGCGGCGCAGTCCCGGCCGTCCCGTACGAGGTGGACGAACTGCGCGTCGGGGAACAGCCGCAGGATCTCCGCCACGTGCAGGGCGTACGCGGGCCGCTTGTCGCCCCAGCGCACCTTGCCGTGTCCCTCGGCGTAGGCCCGGAGCGCGATCCCTAGGTCCTGTCGTCACATTCCCGTCGTCCGCCCGGAGGGCGGGCCCTGCGGCGTCATGGGGGTCCCCCCTGCTCGAGCGGAGTCGAGAGCTT